>JAMLGR010000006.1 GCA_023957775.1 Fimbriimonadaceae bacterium
GTCGATGTCGAAGTCCATGTGCGTGTCGTGCGAGCGCATCAGATAGAAGAAGCGCGCCACGTCCCGGCCGCGCACACGTTGGTTCTCGGTGCCCCCATGTAAGCGAATCGCCTCGGCATCTGGGTCGTCGGCCAGCGAAGCCTTGCCGATCTCGTCCATCAAATCTCGGAGCGAGTAGATGTTGCCGTCGCGCTTGCGCATGGGGGCGGGCTGGCCTTCTTTGACGAACCTCACGATCTGGAAGATGATCACCTCGAACTGCTCGGGGCGGTGGCCCGCGGCGGCGACGGCCGCCTTCATGCGGCCGATGTAGCCGTGGTGGTCGGGGCCCCAGATGTCGATCAGCTTGTCGAAGCCCCGCGAAAACTTGTTCTCGTGGTACGCGATGTCCGAGGCGATGTACGTGGGGCGGCCGTCGGCGCGCACCAGCACGCGATCCTTGTCGTCGCCGTATTCGGTCGAGCGCAGCCACAGCGCGCCGTCCTTCTCGAAGGACACGCCGTCGGCCTTCAACTTCTCCAGCGCGGCGGAAACCGCGTCCTCCTCGTGCAGCGACTGCTCGGAAAACCACGTGTCGAACTCGACGCCGAAGTCGGCGAGGTCCTTCTTCTGGCGAGCGATCATCAGCTCCTGCGAACGCCGCTGGAACCAGTCCACGTCCTTCTCGGCCGCGTCGGGATGCCCGGCCAGAACCGAGGCGGCCACCTCCTGCACGTAGTCGCCCTTGTAACCGCCTTCGGGGAAGCTCGAGGCGAGACCGGCGGCCTCGCGCACGTAGTGGCGCACGGACTCTGCGAACAGGCGCATCTGCTCGGAGTTCACGCCGTCGTTGACGTAGAACTCGCGGTGGACGCGGTGCCCGGCGGCCTCAAGCACGCGGCAAAGGGTGTCGCCGAACGCCGCTCCTCGCCCGGAGCCGACGGTGATCGGACCGTTGGGGTTGACCGAGACGAACTCGACGTTAAGCTTCAGAGAAATCTCGGCGGGGGAGCGCTCGAATCCGGCGCCCACCTGAGCCGCGAGCGAACCGAGCCAGGCCGGGTCGAGGCGCAGGTTCAAAAAGCCCGGGCCGGCGATCTCGACGGCGGCGATCGCCTCGTGCGTTCCCAACTCGAGGGCAAGCGCCTCGGCGATGGCGCGCGGGTTCATACCGGCCTGCTTCGCGGCGGTGAGCGCGAACGCGCACGCGAAGTCCCCGTGGTCGGGGTTCTTCGGTTCGGCGATTTCGGGCGTTCCGTACTCGGCCGGGGGCAGGGTGCCGGCGGCGACGAGCGAGGCCACGGCGTCGGCAAGATGGCGGGTGAGAAGCGAGCGGATCAAGGCGCCGAGTTTACCGGGCGTCCCGCGCGAACCGACCGGCACCGAATTCGCGTCGTGAAGGTGAACCCTCGTGATTCGAGTATTCGACTGCTGGCAATCGGTGTGCGTTTGGTCTAGAATGGACGTGCCCGGCGGGGTGCGCGCCCGCGGCCGTTTGTCGGGTCATCGAGGGTGGGAGTAAGAGAGTCAATGGCGTTGCCGCGAGTTCCTTTGGATCAATATCTCCTTCAAAAGGAGTATCTCAAGCCCGAGCAGTTGGACGAGGCGAAGAAGGTCCAGACCCAGACCAAGCAGGACTTGGGCAGGGTGTTGGTCGAGCTTGGCTTTGTCGGCGAGCGCGAAGTGCTCGAGGCCAAAGCCCAGGAGTTGGGCATTCCGTTCGTCGACTTGGACCGGCATTCGGTCGAGAGTTCGGCGATCAACGTCGTGCCGGAGCGGATCGCCAAGAACCACAGCGTCGTCCCGGTCAAGAAAGAGGGCACCAACCTCTGGCTGGCGATGTCCAACACGAACAACATCCAGGCCATGGACGACGTGCGCATGGTCTCCGGGTGCCGCGTGTATCCGGTCATGGCCGTGCCCGGCGCCATCGACGACGCGCTCCGCAAATACTACGGCGGCTCCACAACGAACGGCGACACGCCCGTTGCGGCTCCGATAACCGACGAGCAGTCCAATTTCAACTCGGACATCCGCGGCGCCATCGCGAGCGCCCAGGTGGCGCGCGGGCGGGAAGACGACATCGACCCCGCGGACGCCGAAGCGGAGAAGATGGCGGACCAGGCGCCGATCATCAAGCTCGCGAACGCCTTGATCCAGCAGGGCATCGCCGACCGCGCGTCGGACATCCACGTCGAACCCCAGCAGCGTGCCCTTCGGGTTCGGTACCGCGTGGACGGCGTGCTCATGGAGGCGATGACGATCCCCAAGAACCTCCAGGCGCCGCTCGTCAGCCGCCTGAAGATCATGGCGGACATGAACATCGCCGAGCGCCGCGTCCCGCAGGACGGCCGCATCGAAGTCCGCCACTCGAGCAAGGACTACGACATGCGCGTCAGCTCGATCCCCACGCCGTTCGGCGAGAAGATCGTCATGCGCATCCTCGACAAGTCCAGCGTCATGATCGGCCTGAACAAACTGGGCTTCACCGAGGAGAACCAGCTCAAGATCGAAGAGCTCACGTCGCAGCCGAACGGCATGTTCCTCTGCACGGGACCCACGGGTTCCGGAAAGACGACGACGCAGTACTCGGTCCTCAACAAGCTCAACACGGTCGGGGTGAACATCATCACGGTCGAGGACCCGATCGAGTACCAGCTCAACGGCATCGCCCAGGTGCAGACCAACCGAAAGGCGGGTCTCACGTTCGCCACAGCCCTTCGCTCGTTCCTGCGCCAAGACCCCGACATCATCATGGTCGGTGAAATGCGCGACCTGGAGACCGCCGAGATCGCGATCGAGTCGTCGCTGACGGGCCACCTCGTGCTTTCCACGCTGCACACGAACGACGCCCCCTCGGCCACGATCCGTATGATCGACATGGGCGTCGAGCCGTACCTGATCTCGGCGACGGTCATCGGCGTGCTCGCCCAACGTCTCGGCCGCCGCATCTGCAACAACTGCAAGGAGCCCTACGAGGTGCCGGCGATCGACCTGCGCCGCTTCGGCTTCCAAGTCACGGATCCCGACGAGATGGTCACGTTGCACCGCGGCCGCGGCTGCGAAGATTGCCGGCAGACGGGCTACAAAGGCCGAACCGGCTTCCACGAGCTGATGGTCATGAACGCCGAGATCGCCGAACTCGTCGTGCGCCGCGCCCCGCTGGCGGACATCAAAGAGGCCGCCAAGGCCAACGGCATGAAGGAGCTTCGCGAGGACGGCCTCACGAAGGTCTTGGCAGGAATCACCGACCCGCAGGAGGTCATGCGCGTGGTCTTCACCGCAGGCTTCTAACTCAAACCCATGGATACACCCACGAACACCCCGCAAGCCGCCCCCGGGTTCCAGCTCTCGGAGGACAGCGTCGCCGAGAAGCCGGCCGAAGAGGTCGTCAAGGCCGGCGCGCCGCGCAGCCTCGAAGACCTCCACATCGACGAGCTGCTGCACATCGTCGTCGACAAGAACGCGTCGGACCTGCACATCTGCACGAACTCCGAGCCGATCATCCGCGAGGACGGCAAGCTCAAGAAGCTCAACTTCGAGAAGTTCAGCCCGCAGTCGCTGCAGCGCATGATGTACGACATCCTCTCGGACGAGAACATCAACCGGTTCGAGACGACCCTCGAGCTCGACTTCTCGTATGCGCTCCCGCGCCGCGCACGGTTCCGTGTGAACCTGTACCGCGACCGGGGCGCATGCGCCGCCGCGTTCCGTCTGATCCCCAGCAAGATCCCGACGGTCGGGGACCTGAACCTGCCCAAGGTGCTCGAGAAGATCACGGAGAAGCCGCGCGGCCTCGTGCTGGTCACGGGCCCCACCGGCTCGGGCAAGTCCACGTCGCTCGCGGCGATGATCAACCACATCAACACCACGCGGTCCGAGCACATCATCACGATCGAAGACCCGATCGAGTATCTGCACACGCACAAACTCTCGCTGATCAACCAGCGCGAGCTGGGCGGCGACACCAAGTCGTTCGCCGCCGCGTTGCGCGCGTCCCTCCGCGAAGACCCCGACGTGATCCTGGTCGGTGAAATGCGCGACATCGAGACGATCGCCCTGGCGATCACCGCGGCGGAAACAGGCCACCTCGTGTTCGCCACCCTGCACACGAACAACGCGGCCGAATCGATGGACCGCATGATCGACGTGTTTCCCCCCGGCCAACAGGAGCAGATCCGCATCCAGCTTGCGAACAACATCCAGGCGGTCGTTTCGCAGCAGCTGATGCCCCGCGCCGGAGCGCCGGGCCGCGTGCCCGCGGTCGAGGTGATGATCGCCAGCCCCGCGATCCGCAACCTCATCCGCGAGAACAAAACGCACCAGATCCCGTCTATGATTCAGACCAGTGCCGCCCACGGCATGATCGCGATGGACCAGAGCCTGCGCGACCTGTACCTCAAGGGTTATGTGACGTTGGAGGAAGCGATGACGCGCGCGATCAACGTCGAAGAATTGAAGAAGATGATCAACACGCCGCAGACGGGGACCGCACCCTCGTCGCCGCCGCGTCGCTGACCGATAGGAGAAGAGGATGCCAGTCTACGGCTACACGTTCAGAGATCCCAGCGGCGGAACCCAAAAGGGAACCGCCGAGGCCGAAAGCGAAGAGATTCTTCGCAAGAGGTTTGAGGAGCAGGGGTTCACGATCACCGAGGTGACCGTGATCAAGGCGCGCTCGCCCAAGGCCAAGACGTACGGCCGGGTCAAGCTCGCCCACCTTTCGGTCTTCTGCCGCCAGTTCTCGACGATGGTCGACGCCGGCGTGTCGCTCGTGCGCTGTCTGGACGTGCTGGGCCAGCAGACGCAGGACCCCAAGCTCAAGAAGATCCTCGTCGACATCGGCGAGCGCGTCGAGTCCGGTGAAAGCCTGTCGCGCGCCATGCAGCGGCACCCGCGCACCTTCAGCAACCTGTTCATCGGTTTGATCCGCGCCGGCGAGATCGGCGGCGTGCTGGAGGAGTCCCTCCAGCGCCTTTCGCACTTCTTGGAGAAGGACGTCGAACTGCGCCGCAAGGTCAAGGCGGCGATGACCTACCCGGTCCTCGTTCTCATCCTCTCGACGGGCATCGTCATCTTCCTCGTGTCCTGGTTCGTGCCGCAGTGGGCCGCGATTCTCGTGGACCTGGGGCTCAAGGGCGACGACATTCCCGCCCCGACGCAGTTCCTGATCGACCTTTCGGACACGATCAAACACCGCTGGTGGATGCTCCTGCTGGGCGCCTTCATCATCATCTTTTCGTGGAAGCTGTTCACCAGCACCCGGTTCGGACGCCGCGTGGCGGACCGCATGAAGCTGAAGGTGCCGGTCTTCGGGAAGCTGCACCACAAGGTGTGCATGGCCCGGTTCAGCCGGACGATGGGCACGCTGCTCACCTCGGGCGTTCCGATCCTGCAGGCGATGGAGACCGTCGCGGGCACCGTCGGCAACACGATCATGGCCGACGCCGTCCTCGAAGCGAGGGCGCGCATCCGCGAAGGAGACCGGATCGGCGAGCCGCTGGAAGCGTCGCGCCTGTTCCCGCCGATGGTCGTGCACATGATCGGCGTCGGCGAGGAGTCCGGTTCGCTCGACTTCATGCTGCAGAAGATCGCGGACTTCTACGAGAGCGAAGTCGAGGCGACGCTGCAGTCCCTGACGGCCGCCCTCGAGCCGATCATGATCGTGGGCCTGGGCTTCATCGTCGGTTTCATCGTCGTGTCGATGTTCCTCCCGCTGGTCCGCGTCATCGAGCGCTTGTCGAGCGGTGGCGCCTCAGACGCCTAGACGGGCGCGCTGATGGGGCGGAGACCGAGCCTGAGCCGGGTTCGGTCTCCGCTTTTTTCGTGGTTCCGCGCTTGCAAGCGCGCGGTCAATCGGTTATCGTTGCAAGTGCCGGGTCTGCACGGCGCCAGGGAGGGGAAGTGAGAGGGAAGGAACCGCATGTTTCCTGAGTGGACGTGGCTGGTCGGGCTGTGGCTGGGTGCCACGGTGGGCAGCTTCCTCAACGTCGTGGTCTACCGGACCCCTCGGAACCTCTCGCTCTCGGACCCGCCCCGCAGCTTCTGCCCCAAGTGTCGGCATCCCCTGGGCCTTCCGGATCTCGTGCCCCTGTTCAGTTGGCTCGCGCTCCGGGGCAGGTGCCGCCACTGCGGAGCCAAGGTCGCGTCGCGCTACTTCTTCGTCGAGCTGATCAACGGGGCGATTTGGGCGGGGCTGTGGTACCGCTTCTTCGTCGACGGGCACGACCCCGCCCGGTTCGTGGCGTTCGCTGCGGCCGCGTCGACGCTGGTCGCCGTCGTGTTCATCGACTGGGAGCTCTACATCATCCCGGACCAGGTCAACGCGTTCTTGTGGCTCGTCGGAATCCTCTACAACGTCGCGCTGCTCGCGACGGGCGCGCCCGAGGCGTGGACGTGGGGGATGCCGAGCGCGCTCGCGGGCTGGCTCGCGGGGGTGGGCGCGTTGTGGGGGGTCGCGGTGTTCGGACGCGTGCTGTTCCGCAAAGACGCCATGGGCCACGGGGACATCAAACTCGCCCGGGGCATCGGCGCGGTGCTGTTCCCGCTGTCCGCGTTCGTCAGCTTCGCCCTCGCCATCGTGTTGGGCGCGGTGCTCGGCGTGGTCCAGGTGCTCTTGCTGAAGGGCCAGGGCGACGCGGAGGGAGGGCCGGCCGAAGACGCCGGCGACGAAGGCGCGTGGGAGCCGGAGTCAATCGGCTCGCTCTTCAAGTCGGGATTGGGCTACTTCCTGTGCATCGACATCGTGGGGCTTTTCGTGCCCCGACTGTACGAGTCCTGGTTCGGCGAGCCCGCGTTCGCCGCAGCCGAGGAGATCGAAGAGTTTGAGGTAGAAAGAACGATGATCCCGTTCGGACCGTACCTCGCGCTCGGGGCGGTGGCCACCATGCTGTTCGAGGGACCGCTGCGTGGCTTGTGGGATCGTTATTTCGATTGGGCGTTCGGGGGACCGGCCTTCGTGGAACACTTTCACGTCTTGCTCGGTCATATCCATAGTTGATTGATGGGAGCGTGCGAATAAAGATGACTCGAAAGCGTGCCTTTACGTTGGTCGAGCTACTCACGGTGATTGCGATCATCGCGTTGTTGGCCGCCATCGCCTTTCCGGTGTTGGCTCGGTCCAAGGACAATGCCAACCGCAGTTCGGACATAGCGAACATGAACTCGATTCGGACGGCGTTGCAGCTGTACCGCGTCGACCAGGGGGCCTATCCTCCCGCGCTGTTGGGTTACGCGACGCTTTACGCGACGGGTCCAAACGCCGGGAACGTGATGCCGGCATCCCAGGTCCGTGGCTTCCTTTATCCTCGCCGGGTGGACTCATCCAAGACGTTCCAGCCCGCGTACGCGCGTTACGGAAACGCGGACATCACCACGGCGGTCTGGCCCCCGGCCGACCCGCGGCCGCTGGGCTCGGCGCCGGTGTTGGATCTCAACGGCGACGGTTCGGTGGACTCGAACGACGACGTTGCGGGTGCGCGTCAGGCCTTCGGGCCCTCGGACGTGGTGAAGCGCCCCAACCCGAACAACGCCGCCGAGAACATCGAGAACGACCCCAATCCTACGATCAACGCGTACTTCTACAAGATCAGCGGCTACGACGTGTCCGAGGTGCCCACGGGCGGCGGGGCCTCGCGATGGGAGCTGCGCTATGCGAAGTTCTGGACGACGTGGGGGCTGACCACGGGCGGCGCCGACGACGATCCGCGCCAATTGGGCTACACCGATCCGCCGGACGGCACCGTGGTCACGTGGGACAGCTACTTCCGCGAGTTGGATGCGTCGGGGCAGGCGACCCGCGCGAACCGGGACGTAGTGTTGTTCCTCGGAGGCGGGGCGCGGACGTTCGATTCCAGGGCGATTTCGGAGCGCTCGTGGCGCGTGGTGGCCCGCTGAAGACCGTGGCGGACCGGGGCAGAACAAGGAGCATTTGATGATTCGCAACAGGCGCACGGCTGGAACCACGCTGATCGAGGTCCTGGTGGTCATCGTGATCTTCCTGATCGGCATTCTCGCGGTCGTTCAGGTGTTTCCGGGCGGGTTCAAGGTCTTGCGCGCGACGCGGGACCAGTCGGTCGCGACGGCCCTCTCCCGGGCCGAGATCGAGCGGATCAAGGCGAACAGCGCGCAGTTGCCGGAGATGGTGCTCCCGGTCCTCTACACATGGATAGCGGGCGGGGTCGTGATCTCCGCGGACACCGAGCGCGGGCCGGACGACATCGGTCCGGTCGCCGCAGGGCTCGACCAGAACGGCGTGCTCTACGACGCCTCGAACAACGCGCTGGGCTCTTGGCCGTATCTGAGCGGAGCGAACGTGCAGCGCCGAGTCATCGGCGAAGGGCGCCGCGTGCCCGCGCCGCGCGTCATCGGGGCCGAATACGGCGGCCTGTTGGTGCTTCAGTTCGGGCCGGTGGTGTTCAATCCCCAGTACCAGAGCCTCTTCCAGGTGTATGGCAACGACATGATCGCCCGCGAGGGGGCGCCGGACGCGTTCTCCCGCAGGCGGGACTACCTCTTCTATCTGGAGGACATCGACGACGCCTCGGGGCAACTGTGGCTTCCGAGCGGGCCGACGAACCGCACGTATCGGCTCTCGTTCAGCGCGTGGGTCAGCGAAGGCGGCGACTACTATCGGCACGACGTGGTCGACGCGACGATTCCCGTGCGCGCCAATCTCGGTTGGGTGCCTTTCCAGCTTTCCAACTACGCTCCTCTGGGTGCTGGGGAGACGTACCTGGGCGCTGAGTTCGACTCGGTGCAGGTGCAGCGGCGCTTCGACCAGCTCCCGAGCGGCGTCGGGTTCACCGCGGGCGAGCCTTACGAGTACAAGCTGCTCGATGCGAATCTCGGCCTTCTCCTGTTCAACCCGGCGGGGGCGACGTTCACCGAGCGGCGGCCCGGCGGCAGGAGCATTCCGCTGATGGCCCGGGTGAGCTACGACGTGTGGGACTGGCGCATTCTCCGCGACGAGTTTCGGGTCCCGGATCTCGGCGCCGCGCAGCAGAAGCTCACGCTGGGCAACCTCAAGGTGCTCGGCAACCGAGACGTGGACGGGCTTCGGTACGGGGGCCTTGGTTTCGACGTCGCAGATGGCGCGGGCGGAGTCGAGCCACGCGATTTTGTGCTCGTCGATCTCGACACGGGCGCCGTGGTCACGCAGGACTCGTACCGGGTGGATCGGTCGCTCGGCGTGGTCACGTTCCTCGATGCCGACGGCGACGGCACGAACGGCATCCAAGGGCGCATGACCCTGCCCGGGGCGGCCGCCGCGACCGGTGTCACGCTCGGGGGGCGCAACGTGCGCGCCCTGTACCATGCGGTGGGCGAGTGGTCCGTGCAGATTCTCAAGCCGGCAGCGCTCTACTCGGTCACCGACGCGGTGCCGGTCGGCGTCGGCCAGTACTACGTGGGCCAGACGCCCGACAATCCGGTGGGTTTGCCCACGCGCGTGTACTTCCCGAAGATGGATTTGGGCCGCAAGGTGACGATCGCCGAGGTTTGGTACCGCGACGGCGGCGGCGCGCTCAAGCTGTTGGAGAACGTGGACTTCGTCATTCAGGGCACGCCGCCCGACGCGACGGGGCTGCCCTACATCGACATCCGCAGCGTGGATCCCGGTGCGCAAACGTTCGACTATGCGACCTACGGGTACGCGCTGCGCGGAGTGCGCGGCGCGTCGGTTTCGGTCCGCGTGCTGCACAACCCCTCGTTCCTCTCGCTCGGCGGCAACGCGGCCGACAACATGGCTTCGCTCGAGCAGTGGGGCCGCGACTGGCGCCGCACGGAGACGGAGACGTTCCTGCAGCGGGGTGAGAAATGATGATGCGCAATCGAAGGGCCTTCACGTTGATCGAACTGTTGACGGTGCTCGCGATCACCGGCGTGTTGATGACCCTGATCATCTACCCTGTGATCCAGAGCTTCAACCTCACCCGTTCCGCGCAGGGGTTCTCGGAGGCACAAGACCGGGCGCGCATTCTGATCGATCGGCTCTCCCGCGAAATCGGCAACGCCGCGGGGGTCCGCGCCAACGAAGGGCTCGCCGGGTCCGTGGCGGCCGTCGTGCCCGGCGCGGACGGCCAGCCGGAGACCGTGATCCTGCCCTACACGAAGCTCGACCTCGTCGTTCCCGCGCAAGGCGACCCCTCGGCGATCGTCAACGGGGCGTTCGTCGATCCGAACACTGGCAAAGGCGACCCGACGCTTCGCGCGCCGAAGGGGCAGGTCGTGCTTCCGGCCGCTCCGGGAGCGGCGATCGTCCGCTACTGGGTTGGGCTCCGCCGGCCCTTCGCCGCCGACCCCGGCGATCCCGCCGGGCGCGTGCCTCGCCGCTACGACAACCCCTACGACGGCCTCCTCACCGCGCGCAGCACGAACCGGGACAACCTGTACGTGCTCTACCGCGCCGAGGTGCAGCCGATCATCTTCCAGAACGGGCAGTTCCGCGTCAACACGGCCCTGTTCCTCGACGTGGACAACGACGGCGTGCCGGACGATATCGACGATCCCGCGTTCTTCACGCTCCTTCCCGGCACCGACGTGTCCACCGAGCCGGTCAACAACCAGGGCGGAGCCTTGACGGCGGTCGGTCAAGCCAAGGCGCAGCGGATGCAGAACTGGCTGTCCCGGGCGTCGGTCGTCACCGAGATCAGCCGCTACGACATGATCCGGCCGATCTACGACAAGCGCACGCGCGCCGTGACGTACGACCGCAACGCCGCGAACGTTCTCAACGTGCCTCGGCTCGTGCCGCTGATCCAACTCAGGCCCACGCGGGTGACCAACGAGCCCGCCGAAGGCATGACCGCGGTCCGCCAAGGCCAAGAGGCCGAGGGGATGGATCGGGTGGCTCCCGACGTGTTCCGCACGCAGTACGGAGCGTGGACGAACCCCCTCGTGCGGCTGTGGCCGGCGGGTGCGAGCCCGCGGTACCTCGTCGCCCGCCCCGACCCGGCGGTTCCCGGGCTCAGCATCTTCGCGTACGAACCCGCCCTCGGCCCCGAATTGTCGACGGGTACGGAGCTGTTCGACATCGAGGAGTACGCGAGCAGCGTCGCCCTCAACCGGCGGTTCCCGTTCTCGCGCGCCACCGCCGCGGCGAACGTGAGGTCGGGCTGGCTCGGCAACCAGTCCGCCCGGGACCTTTTCGAACCGTTCGTGCTCGACTCGCGCGGCGGGCGCGTCGTCGCCAGCTTCGAAATCTCCGAAGTCGGGGATGCGTCGCAGCCGGTGGACCCGAACAATCCCCGCAACCTCCCGGTCGTGGCCACAGGGCCCGCGCTCACGCCGAACAACGATCCCGGCCTCGCGGCGGGGGTGTTCTCGGACGCTCAGTACGCCTCGATCAATCGGAAGTTCAACAAGATTTGGAACGACTACCCCGCGCTGCGGCCCAATCTGCACCGGTTCGTCGACCTTCGCGTGACGCCGACGGCCGACGGGACGGCCAGCCCGTTGAATCCGAATCCCGCCGTGGGATTCGATCGCGCGCGGATCGTTCCGGGAAGCGAAGTGGTTTTCGGGCCGGACCAGGTTCCGGGCGCGAACTACGGAGCGATGATCCGGTACACGCGCACAGTGGGCAACCCGGGGCCCAACCAGTACCGCCTCAACTACGTGAACCTCGCCGAACCGACGGATTACACGCTGCTGGGGGTGCCGAACCCACCGGCGCAGTACACCGCCACGGACTTCGTCTCCGCGGTGATCCAGCCCCGGTTCCGTGCGGGGTATCTGCAGTTCAACTCCGATCCCAACGTGCCGTTGCCCCAAGGGAACATTTTCGTCTCGTACAGGTTCCAATTCACGGGAGTTGGCGATGTGGTCGCCGTCGACTACGATTCGCGCGAGATCATGTCGATCTTGCTGACGATTCGCAACTATCCGCAGACCACGCAGCCGGATCCGCAGTCGATCACCCTGAACGGCGCGGCGAAGGTGAGGAACTTCCTACGGTAACGCAATGAGAGCCACCATGCGCAGAGACATTCGAGGGCGTGAGTCGGGACAGACGCTGATCATCGCGTTGATCGTGCTGGGCGTTCTGCTCGTGCTGGGGATCGTGTTCCTCGGCATCATCAGCCGCAACATCAACACCGCGGGAAGGATCCAACAGCGGTCCCGAGCGACCGACCTGGCGGAGGCGGGGGTCCGGTACGCGCACGCGCAGCTCCTCAACTCCTCGGACGGCGCGGATTGGCGCGGGCAACCCACGCCGCCGATCAGCGGCCGCGATCCCGACCTCGAGTACCTGCAGGCGGGCGGCCCCGACGGGCTCGGGTCTTACTTCCGCGTGAGCTTCAAGAGCGGGCGCGCCCTCGTGCGCGTCCGGTACGCGCCCAGCGACGCGAACATCTTCCAAACCAATCCGCAGGGCGCCCTCCGGCAACCGGGCCAGGCGCGCAACTACCTGATGATCGAGTCGGTCGGGCGGCCCGGCCAGGTGCTGGCGAACGACCCGACCACCGTGCTCAACGTGGACCGGACCGAGTCGCGCAAGATGACCGCGTTCGCTTCGATCGGCATCATCGAATCGGCGCGCTTCATCACGAACAAGTACAACGTGTCCACGCCTGCCGAGATCGGTGCGCCGCGCGAACTCGGCGTGCAGACCGAGGGCGTCAACGTCCAGGTGCCCGTGCAGATGGGCCAGCCGACGCCCATGTACAACTTCGGCAATCCGCCGACCCTGGCGGTCACGCCGATCGACTTCGGCGGCAGTCTCTACTCGAACGCCGACATCCTCGTCCACGGCGACGTGCGCGCCGATTTGAACTACACCCTTGGGGACTCGTGGAGCATCGCGGGCGACATTCGCGGGGTGGACGATCAGGCGCGGCTTCTGGTGACCCGTGCGGCGTGGAACACGGGCACCAACACGTGGCAGAGCACGACCACCCAGCTTCAAAACGGAACGAACCCCAGCCTCGACAACCGGAGCGCGGCTTTCGGCACCCTCCAAGGGGTGTTGAAGGACGGGCTGAGCGAAATCGACGCCCAGGGTTTCTCGAGGGGCGTCGCCCGCAAGACGCCGCCTTCGATCGAGCACGTCGACAGCGAAACGGGTCTGAACCGTTACCTCCTGCTCACCCGGGAAAGCGGCCGCTTCTCCGGCAACGGAAACGACGGGCGCTTCGGCCATGGCCGCGGCGTCTACGTGGACAACTTTGCCGATCGCCAGATGCGCGTCGACGAGGAGGGCCGCGCCGAGGCGGGCACCGCGGAGGCCCTCTTCAGCGACTGGCTCAATCCGAACAACCCCAACGGCTCGTGGAAGGGGCCTTTCTACACGCCTCGGGGGGCCTATCTGCAGCTCCTGTCCGACGGGTTCGTGATCGTGAGAGACGGCGGCGCCCCCGGCCGGCAGCGCACGTGGCGGTTCCCCGACGGAACCGACACCAACAGCGGGGCGATTCGGTACCGGATCGGCAACGTGGGCGGCCAGGCGTACATCATCAACTCCTTCACGCCCGGCGGAAACGTCAATGCCGCGAACCCCAACTACGCGGCCGGCGTGCCGTTCAACGGCGTGCTGCTGTTCGAGGGCAACGTCCGCGTGCGCGGCGTGATTCCGGTGGACCAGCAGCTCACGGTCGTTTCCAACGCGACGATCTACGTCGAGGGCAGCATCACGAAAGGCCTTCCGGTCGACGCCGGCGGCAACCGCATCAACCGGCTGAGCCGCTCGATGCTCCTTCTGGCGGCCAAGGATTACGTCGCGATCAACACGTCCCAATTCTTCGGCAACGGCATCGAGGACGTCGACGAGGTGGCCGAGCAGGCGGGCGCGGTCTCGTGGAATGCGGTGAAGATGCCGCTCGGCGGCGGCACGCTCACGCTGCGGGCCGAAGAGTTGCTCGACCCGTCGTCGAGCGCCAATCCCGCGCTTTGGCGGCCGTTCGCCCTGGACTACAGGGAGTTCACCGATCCCGCCGTGGGAATGAACTCGGGTCCGGAGATCGACCAGCTCCTCATGCTCGCCCACTCGATGGAGGACGGCGCCGCGCCTTACTCGTTCGTCTCCCTCGACGTCAATCCCGCGCTGACGACGCCCACGTTCCTCTTTCCGATGAGCGCCTCGAACGCCGCGACGGGGCAGCCCCCCTATCTCAACGGGTACATCACGCCCGGCTACGTGACCCCGAACTACATCCCGCTCTACGGGTTGGGAGTCGAGCCCTGGCAGCGCTTCGCGAAGTTCGAGCAGATCGGTTTCCCGATCGTGCGCCAGACGACGGCCTCCGTGTCGTCGAACACGCTGGTCGCCAGCGCGCCGGAGGGGACGTACCGGCTGCTGCTGCAGGACACCAGCGATCTGGTCTTCCGTCCCAACAACGTGGGCGGCGGCGCGACCAACGCGTGGTATCTCGCCCGGGCGGCGCTCATTCCGCACGACGTCCGCATCGAGGCGTCGATGTTCGCCGAGGAGGGCTCGGTGTTCGTGATTCCCGGACCGCCCTTCAATCCCAACCCCAACGACCGGCGCGACGCCTACGATCTCGCCATCGCCGGGTACGTGGCGCAAGGGCTGCCCGGCGCCCAAGCCCAGGCGCAGGCCAACCAGGACCGCCTCGACTCGTTCGGCGCCTTTCCGGAAATGCCCTTCTTCGGCGAGACCCCGGACGTGCGCGTGACGATCGTGGGGGCCGTGAGCGAGAACATGCCTCCTCCCATCTCCCAGCAGGGCGAGTGGCTCAAGAAGTGGGGCTGGATTCCGCGCAAGTTCGGATCGACGGGCCGGCTCATCCCCAAGACGCACGTCCCGAACGGCTACGACATTCGCGACTCCGGGCCGGACCGCTACGTGCCGAACCTGGTCGTCGTCTACGATCCGGCCTTGGCCACCGGACGAGTCGGCGGATTCGACAACGCCAACGCTGTGATCCGCACCGACGCGCTCGGTCGCGTGCTGCCGCCGTTGCCGCGGCTACCGGTCAGTCCGACGCTGGCCTTCTTCGGAGAGGTGAATCCGTGATGTATCGACGCTTCTGGATGGTCGCCGGCCTGGCTCTGCTCGCCGCGATGACCGGAGCCCAGCCCGTGACGTACGCGCAGCGGGGAACGGAGATACGGGCCGGCGTCTTGCTCGTCGACAGCAACAAGCTCCCGGTGATCAACGTGCCGGCGAACGACACTCCCCACGTTTGGTTCAACCTCGACTCGAACCGGGCCGTCAAACCCGCCGGGCTGAACATCTACAACCCGCGTGCGTCGAGCCAGGTCTCCGCGGCCGTGGAGACCCGCTGGACGCTGATCGCCTCGCAGGTGGGCGGAACCGCTCCGGCCGCCGGCCAGCGCATCACCAAGCGCGATGCCGCGTACTGGGAGGTCCCGCTCAGCGCGGTCGGCGATCAAGAGCTGTCCGATTACGACGTCCTGCTCCTTTCGGGGTACCGGCTCGTTTCCCTGAATCCGATCGAGCGCGAGAAGCTGCGCCGATTCATGGACCTGGGAGGCGTGCTCTGGGTCGATTTCGCCCAAGGGGCGACCCTGGACGGCATCAACTCGTTCCCCGTACCGTTCCAACTCAACGCCACGAACCTCGGACTCGTCCGCAACGCGGATTACTTCCACCCCCTGCTCAGCTATCCCAACGCCGTCACCGAACAGAACCTGGCCGCGATGGAGACCGACGGGGCGCTGGGGTTGGTGCTCACCACGCTCGCCTCGCAGGGGATCGGGCAGCTCGAGCCGATCTTGTCGCCGCTCGAGACGGACTCGCTCAAAATCCGCTCGGTCGTTCAGGACGAGCGCGGCGTCTCCGTCGGCGCCGCCAAAGTGGGCGACGGCTATTTTGTCGTGACCACGCACGGCGTGGCGACGGCGTTGAACCGCGTCGTCAACGCCGCGGGGAACTACGACGTCAACAACCGGTACCAAGCCGCCGACCCCACCGCCGACCGGTCCGCCGAGGGCGCGTCGAAACTGGCGCTCAACATGGCGAGCCTGCGGTCCGCGAACACGCAGCCGGGAGCGGGTTCGCGCAAGGCCGGAACGACTCCCGTGGACATCGGCGCCCCGTTGCTGCAGCGGTTCGAGGCAACTCTGAACCGGTCTGCCTCGAATCTGGTGCACTCCCCGCCGATCGTCTTCAAGGGGGTCGTGGTCATGACCTCGGACGACCGCGTCTACGTGTACGACGCCAATCCGGCGTCCGATCTCGACGGAGACGGCAATCCCGACGATGGCATTGCCGACTACTCGACGGGTTCGAACCTCGACCTCGTTTGGGTCAGCGCTCCGATGGCCTCTCCGATCTCCTCGCCGACGGCGTTCGAGATTCCCAATCCGAGGAACGGCGTCCCGCGCGACCAGGTGGTGGTGCAGGACGCCAGCGGACGGCTCAACGCGTTCGACCTGTTCCCGCTCAACGCCAACGGCCAGATCCAGCCGCTGGCCAACGCGCCGACGTCGTACCAACTGTCCGGGCCCGGTGGACCGTCTTCGTGGGATCTGGGCCTGCCCGGCCGAGGGCCATACGCGCCCACGATGCACGAAGGGCTGCTCTACGTCGCCGACACCCAGGACACCGGCTTCAACAAGATCGGCCGGGTATGGGTGGCGGACCCCAGCGTCGGCCTCAACGTCTCCACGACCGGGACGAGCTGGTCGGTGGGCGGCGCCGGCACGAACTTCATCGGCGACCCGTCGTGGAGTCCGACGGTCGGCTACCTGCAGATTCAAGACAGCTCGGGCGGGCTGGACAAGGTCATGTACGTCCCGACGCGGCCGAATCCCGCGATTCCCGGACCGAACACGACCGCGGGGATCACGAGCCTCTGGCTGGGCGTGCGCGGCGAGCGCGTGTCCCGGCCCGAGGTGAACGGCAACCAGCTCGAACTGCCGACGCGCGCGTCCCTCCAGGGGTTGGACATCTTCCTCCCGGGCGCCGATTTCAAGCAGCTCGGCGTGAAGCTGACCATGGTGCACTCGAACGGCGACCCGTACACCGCGACGGAGATGGCGGACCGCTTCACCGGCCGCATCACGCAGTTCCAGGGCCGTCTGAACGCGGAGTTGACCCCGGCGGGGGTCGGGCTGGTCACGAATGAGATCGACGCGTCCCTGCCGTCGCCTGCGACGGTGCGCGTCGACTACCAGATCGACTGGGGCACCGGCCAGCCGAACGTCACGGCGCAGATCATCCGGGGCCAGTTGTTCCTGCCGGACAACGCCAACAAGAACCGGCGGATCATCCACGGGATCGCGATGGGACCCGACGGCAGCATCTACGTGGCGCATAGCAACCAGATCTCCGGCGGGGCGTTCTACGCCCTGCGCGAGGAGGGTCGCGGCACCTTCAAGCTGCGCTACCGGTACGACATGTACAGGGAGCACTCGATTCGGCTGAACCAAGCCCAGCCGCAGATGTACTCCGAAACGCTGTTCGACACGGACGACCTGACCACGCTTCCCGGCATCGGTGCGCTCTTGGGCGGGCCGATCCAACAACTGCACTTCGACGGCGGCCCGATCGTGCGGGACGGCGTCGTCTACGTGGTGGGAGGCGGCCACAAGGGGACCGGGTTCGTTCAGGTTCCGCTCTCCATCATCCTGGCGTTCAAAGCCGATCCCGCGGCCGTGGAGATCCGAACGGGAGATCTTGCTCCCGGCTTCTCGATCGTCCAGCCCGACATCGCGCGCAGCACGAACCAGGCGATGCCCGAGGTGTTCAACACGCTCCAGCCCAACCAGTTCGTCTACGAGCGGCAGCGCGGGGCGAGTTCGGGAACGATCCGCATCGACAACCTGATGGCGACGACGCGCGGGCCCATGCTCAACGCGCTGAGCACCAGCCAGCCGATCATCATTCGGCGGTCCGGCCAACCGGACGTGCTGATCGAGCCGGACCGGAACGGAAGCACGTGGAGTCCGCTCTCGTGGTACATCGTGCTGCACGGCCTGCGCAACCACAGCCCTTCGTTCGTGAGCGGCAATACCTTGTTCGTGACGGGCTCCAGCTCGTTGCCCAGCATCGTGACGACTGGCTCGCCCTTCCCCGAGCGCGGAATCATCATGGGGATGGACGCCCAGATCACGCCGAACGACCCGTTCCTGTTCTCAAACAGCGCGCGCCCGTGGCTGCACCAGCTCTACCAGCTTCGGAACTCCGGTGGACTCCAGCCGAACCCGGACATCCGCTGGCCGCAAGCGGCGGGAGTCGACTCGTTCGAGACCTGGCGCGTGCGGCTGCTCCAGACCCTCCTCGGCAACTCGACGGACTCCGAGGGCGTGATCGGAGGCGACGGCACCCTGGTCGCCTGGAGCGACGACGGGCTGTTCGGCTTCTCGCGGCAGGACTTCCTCGTGTGCGACGAGGGGCGGCTGCTGAAAGTCGATCCCAGCGGCAATCCCCTTTGGACCTCCGATACGACGCTCAATTCCGGCATCGCCTTGGACGTGAACGCGGCCGGAAACGCGCGGCCGCTCGTTCGGCCGACCAAGGCGTACCCCGTCGGGCAGAACGGGACGCTCATCGTCGATACGGGCGCCAATCGGGTCGTGCGCATCGACTCGGCCGGTCGCGAAGTGCGGTCGATCGAGGCATTGAGTCTCGATCCGACGTATCGCCCGGAAGGCTTCCAGGCCAACGAGAGCGAGCTGCTTCGTCAGCCGCGCGACGTGTTGACCTACACGACGTACGAATCGTCGCCGCCGTTGAGCAACTCCCGGCCCCTCGAGTACTGGGTCCACTACCTGATCGCGGACAGCGGCAACAACCGCTTGGTCGAACTGATCGACCGGTACGACGTGGACCCCGCGACGAGGCGGATCCGCGGCGTGATCCTCGACGCGAACAACAACCGCGCGCTTGGCGTGCTTTGGTGGCACTCGCCGGCCAACGTCTCGGGCAAGCAGTTCGCGTACAACGGATTGGCGCGCGTGTTCAACCAGGCCACCGGGCGCTACGTCTACGCCGCGAGCATCGGCGGATCGCTGCCGACGCGCGTGGACAGCGGCCTCGATGCCCCCTCGACCGATCCGCGATTCGTTCGCGAGAACTCGACGGGCAACGGCGGCGTGGTCCTGTTCGACGGGACCGGGACGGTCGTCGTGAACGAGATCGTGGTTCCCGAGGTGGGTCCGAACGTGTACTGGAATGAGGGTGCCTCGCTGAGTTTCAACTCGCCCCCGGTGCCGATGCACGCCAAGAAGCTCACGAACGTGAACTCGGTGACGATGCGTTACGTGAACTCCGGCGCAGGCCCCGAGATCGCGATGATGATCACGGACTCGACCGGCGTGTACGAAGTCGTGGAGCGAGCGGATCCGCGTCCTCCGTTGACGCAGGACCCGTCCGGGAAGGCGTGGGTGGTGCGTTGGATGCTGCCGCGCGAGGCGTACCGTGTGATTCGTCGCTTCAATGCGCCGGTTGGACAGCCCTGGCTGGGCGTGCCGACGGCCTCCAACCCGCGCGACTTCCGTCCCGCCTACGCGCGCCGGCTCGATTCGGGCCAGGTGCTCGTGGTCAACAGTTGGGGCGGCTTGACGCGTGGCGGCGGATCCTACCAGGGCGAAGTGCTGGAGATCGAAGGCGGCGTCGACGCTTCGGAAACGAACTCCGTGCTCGGATTCGGGTTCACGAAGGTGAATCTCGGCTTTTACTCGTCCAGCATCCGTGCGGAGCTTCCGCCGGTGCAGGGCGCGAGAGGACTTGTGATACCGGTGTTTGCGGACCGGCGCTAGGAAATCGGAATGATGATGAAAAGGCAGATCGGGTTGACGTTGGTCGCGGCCGCTTTGGTGGCGGGCGCGACAACCGCCTGGGCGCAGGATTTCAAGGCGTTCAAGGGCGACAACCAGCGCGTGGGACGCAACGACCTGGCGGCCACCTCCGGCCCCGGGCGGGCCCTCCTGCGCTGGTGGCACCCGAACGTCGCGGATCCTGCG
The DNA here is from genome assembly GCA_023957775.1 of Fimbriimonadaceae bacterium. NCBI lineage: Bacteria > Bacillati > Armatimonadota > Fimbriimonadia > Fimbriimonadales > Fimbriimonadaceae > Fimbriimonadaceae bacterium. Next base: position 19,870 of record JAMLGR010000006.1, read on the forward strand.
ACCGGTTCCGTGCTCATCCGCAACAACACGGCGCCGAACCCCTGGACGGCGACCACCGGTCCTTGGATCAGTCCCGGTCCCGCCGAAGAAGCCAACCTCGTCTTCACCCCTCCTCCCGTCGATCGGGTTCCGCCCGATCCCCTTGAGGACGCGGCGACAGGGTACGCCGCCGACCCGGGGTACCTCTACGTACCGACGATCCCGTCCGCGGTCGGCTCCGACCCGACGATCCCGCAGAACGCCCTCGACCCGCTCGCCACGTTCACTTGGCGCGTCGAACCGGCGGATCCGATCAACCGATTCCCCCAGAGCTATGCGCTCTACGTTTGGCTCCCCAGCGGTCCGACCGACGTGGACCCCGGCCCAGGCGTGACCCTGAGCTATCCGCAACGGTACTTCGTCTACGAGGTCCTCTACGGGACCGGGCAACGCTGGATCGAAGTGATCGACACGTTCGTTTCGGGCGGTGGATGGGTCCGGATCGGCAACGGGGGCGCGCAGACGCTCCAGCGCTTCCCGTACGACGGTGTGAACCCGATCCTCGTGCGTCTGTACAACACCGTGCCGCGCGACGCGTTCGGCGCGTTGACGGATAATCCGGGCGCGACGCTCGTTTACGCCGACGCCGTGAAGGCCGAACCGCAGACCGGCTACTATGCCGCCACGCCGATCGTCGGCATGCACAACGGCGCGCCCGTCAGCACGATCGCGGCTCGGAACGAGCAGTCGGAAGGCGTGCGCGAAGGCGAGTCGGTCACGATCACCAAGGGTGTGGTGACCGCTTACGAGCACGACACGGGCAATGTCCGGTGGACGTTCTCGCCGCTCGACGAGTCGGAGTTCACGGTGCAGCAGGACAACACGAGCGCCGGCGTCGCCGCGTCTCCGGCCTGGATTCCCGAAAGCTTCGCGCCGAACTACCGGGGAACGAACTACCACGCCGCGCCGATCGTCGGCGCCTTGGGCTCGGCCTCCGCGATCACGTACTCGCCCACCCTCGACGACGGGACCTACGAAATCTACGCGTGGCTTCCCGGGGACGGCGGCGGCGAGCAGTTTGGCACCGCCGTGACCTACGAGGTGCACGAGGGCGCGACGACATCGACGTTCACCCTGGACCAGTCCGTCAACGGAGGATGGGTGCGCGTGGGCAACCGCCGCTTTGCGCACCAGGAGTCCACTGCGGACCTCACCGTCTCCGTGCTGAACTACAGCGCGGGAGGCGACGTGGGGCGCAAAGCCTACGCGGACGCGATCCGATTCGTCGGCGCCGCCAACATGGCTATCAACTCCACGCCGGTTTTGGCGACCGCCCGGGTCCGCACGACCAACGGGGGCGCCCCAACGCCCACGGACGTCGTGCTCGTCGCGACGGAGAACGGGCGTCTCTACTGCCTCGACGCGCTCGGCAACGGCGACGGGACCACCAACGTCTACTGGACCTATCCGTCGACTCCGGATCCCGACGACGCGGCATGGACCGACCCCAACCAGGTGGTCGGGGTCGACGGTCCGAACGGGGTCGCCGAGATGCCCATCGGATTCGACCTCAGCTCGGCGCTCGTCCAGACGGTGAGCCCGGGCGGCGTCCCCGAAGACCGCCTCTACATCGGCTCCCGCAACGGGCGCGTGTACTCGATCCATATGGATGGGCGCGGCGACATGGATCTGGCGAGGCGGGTGCCCGGGACTACGACGCGCGCCTGGACCTACCCCAACGACTACCCCGCGGCCGTGCAGACCAGTCTTCTGGGACCGATCGAAGGGTCGGTGGCGTTTGCGGACGTCGCTTCGGGACCGACGATCTACGTGCCGACGACGCAGGGGCGCATGTATGCGCTGGACGCCATCGGAACCGCAGGCACCAAGACGACGTCGGTCCGCTGGCGTTATCCCGCAGCGACGGACGAGACGCTCGGTGCGATCCGGACGACGCCCGCCATCGAGTTCGGCAACATCTACTTCGGAACCGATGCGATCGACGGCGCCCAGGACCCCCGGGGCCAACTGATTGCGCTCGATGCCGACACGGGTTCGCTCCAATGGACCTTCGACGGCACCGCCGGAGTCCCGGCGGGCGACTTCCGCGGTAGCCCGATCACCGTTCCCGCGGCCGAGATGGCGCCGGGGACGATGCCGGACACGGTGTTCGTGGCGAACGAGAATCTCTTCGTGTACGCCGTGCGCGCCTCCGACGGAACGCTTCTCTGGTCGACGGACGAGCTCGGCTCGGGCGTGTCCGGCGCCCTCGGATTCACGCCGATGTCGGTGTTCGACAACTCGGGCACGGGAACGCGGATCGCGGCGCCGATGGTGCTTGTGCCCACGTCGGACGGCCGCTTCTCGGCGCTCTTTGCCCGCGACACGGACCTCAACCGGTTCGGCACCAAGCGCGGCTACGAGTTCATCACGGCCAGCGACTCCCTGACCGCGTCCCTCGCCGTCGGTCGGAACTGGATGTACGGCGCGGACATGGCCGGGAACCTGTACGGGTTTGACAACGACACGTTCAACACGGGCTACATCTCGCCGGGGAACCCTCCGGGACAGCAGACGGTCGTCGAGAACGACGCGTCGGGCGACATCTTCCGCGACGCCAAGATCAAGTTTGTCACCAAGGACACCTACCAGCAGTTGCGGGCCAACCCCCCCACCCTGACGTACGTCGAGTCGGTCGACCCCGGGCGCGAGGTCACCCGCGTCGCGTTCGACTGGGGTGAGACCCTGTACATCCTGGTGTACGACTTCCCCTATCAGATCCAGCAGATTCCGGCGCCCAACGGCGCCACCACTCCGCCGATCGTCAACTACTCCTTCGCCACCGAGGGGGCGGCTATCCGGAACCTGGCGATCGAGAGCAAGCTGTTCGCCGGAAGCAGCCCGAACACGGCCGACTCCGGCTACACCGTGATCGCGTACTCCCTGCAGGGAGGCGGCGCGAACGCGCTGCCGCCGGGACGGGCCCGCGTCAGCGCCACGATCAGCACGACCGCCCTTTCGAATCCCGCGCGGGCGCAGACGATCGCTTTGGACCCGGCGAACTCCCGCAAGGCGTTCGCGATCGGGAACCCGCTGGCGCTTGCCACCGCGTTCGATCCGAGCACGGGGGCTCCCTTGGCGGGGTACGGCATCGGCTACTCGCCGGACGCCTCGCTGCCGGAGAATCTGGTGAACGGATCGCCCGACGTCGTCGGCACGGGAGCCCGCGAGGATCGACTGATCTCAAGCACGGGACTCCTTTCCCATGGCCAGGCCGGATCGAGCCGCATGGCGGTCTACGACCGGAGCATGATGACGCTCATCCTGGGCCCCGGCCGCGGCCTTTCCAACGTGCGCGTGGCCCGCGACGATCTGTCTTGGCGCAACCCGGCGAATGGGTCGTCGGTGGTCAAGCCCCTGCCGCCGCTGCTGTTCCCGAACTTCGAGGATTTGCCCTTCAACCGCCCCAACGGAAGCTTGGACTACCCGGACATGAAGCGGGAAGTGATCTCGGTGACGAAGGACCCGCTGGGCAATGCCGAGAACCCCGTGTTCAGCCCCGTCTCCCTCAATCCGCCGCTGAACGTGGACGAGAACAACCCGCTGCTGCGAACGCTGGTTCCCACCCTCATGGACTTCGAGGTGGCGGTTCCCAAGTTCCAGCCGGCCAACCTCCTGCTGATTCCCGACTCGACCGGCACCAACACGGTGGGCGGCTACACGGGCCGCGTGCAGGTGTACGTCGATGCGAACGGCAACGGCGAGCTGGAGCAGTCCGGCCGTCGCGAGGCCTTCCGCAGCTTCACGCTCGGCGCGGGCGTCGGCATCGACGAGGCGATGAGCATCCCCACGCCGACGCTCGACCTCGGTCCTTTGGCGGCCGCCACCGGCTACTCGCCGATCGCGCCGTACGGGGCGGGCACTCCGTTCAGCCCCTGGGCGGGCGGGGCGTTCAACAACCTCTTCACGCCGTTCCGCGTGTTCAACGACGGCAACGTCAACATGTTGGACGTGCGATTGGCGCACGCGTCAAACGTGGGCGCCGGCGCCCCCCAGCCGTGGCCGATCTTTGCCTCGGGCAACCACGCGTTGGCGTGGTTGGACAGCCAGTGGTACGTGTGGTCGGACATCGATCCGGTGTTCGCGCTGACGTCGCAGGTCATCATCCAGAAGGCCCGCGTCGGGGACCGCGTCTCCACCGAGCTGCTCACGAACCCGCGACGTCGGGACAATCAGAACCTGGGCGTGTCCGCGGGGACGCTCCTGCCCGGGCCGACTCCGGCGCCGCCTCGGATCGCGGTGACGCCTCCGCTCGGCATGCCGGTGGGGACGTACAGCCAGATCATGCGCGTGATCGAGGATCGCAACGGCGACCTGTCGCTCGCGCTCGACGGGACGAACAACGGCCTCGAGCCTTACACCGACCCGACCCTGAACCTCGTGTTCAAGGTGCGCGAGACGCGGCTGACCAACAAGTTCACGACGAACACGGCCCCGATGGTCGACGATCCGTCGGTGATCGGGTCCGGCAGCTTCCAGCACAAGAACGCACAGCCCGCGGCGATGCGCGACCTCAACGGCAACCTCGTGGTGGCGTTCGCTTCGAACCGCCCCGCGTTCAACGCGCCCCAGCCTCCCGCGGCGCCGCTGGTGGACGGTTGGCGGATCTACGTTGGTTCCGTGCGCGGCGCCACCCCTTCGGGCGGCGTTGGGTCCAGTCCGCTGGGGGATCTCGGAGCGTTCGTGCCCGCGAGCAACTCGCAGTGGGTCTCGCAGCAAGTCGGCGCCTATCCGAGCGTTCCCACGCCCGATATCCTGTTCGACGCGCAGCCCGGCGAGACGATCTTGGCGAACACGGTCAAGTTCCGCGATCCCGCGTTCCCGTCGCAAGGCATGGTCGATCCGTTCAGCGGATCCGCGCTGACCACCGTCTACCTGGCGTTCGTCGGCGACGCGGTCAAGCAGACGCCGGCCGGCCTCCAGAACGAGTCCAGACTGATGTTGGCCCCGACGACGGTTTCGGCCACCGGCACGGTCTCGCTGGGGGCGCCCGTGGTGCTTCCCAACGATCCTCGCGTCGAGAAGTCGAATCCCAGCGTGGTCCAGATCGGGTCTCGCGCGATCGTCTACTTCACGTTGGGAGGCACCGGCCACAGCCAGGTCGCCTACGCGACCTACGATCCCACCAACCCCTCGTGGGCCGCCAACGGCGGCTGGAGCCGGACGAACATTCTTCCTCTGGGAACGGGCTTCGAGTCGGCGACCTCCCCGAGCGCTTCGGGCCGCGTCTACCGGGGCGCCCCGGTCTCGGGTCTGGGAACGGGGACTACCATCGTGGAAGTCGCGTTCGTCGGCAAGCTCAAGGGCCGTTCGATCAGCGATGTGTTTTACGGCCGAGTGCGCGTCGACGCCAGGAACGGTTCCTACACCACGGTGTACCTGCCGGAGCGCGGCTTGGACCGGATGACGGCTTCGGGCGAGCCGGGCGTGTACCAGACGGGCGGAGTGGAGTGGAACCCGCGCGACACCATCGCGTTCTACGAGAGCGTCAACGGCGGGCCGTTGGTGGATATCGAGGTTCCCAACACGCGGAACTACGACCGCGACACCAACACGATGAGCTTCGACACGAAGCTCGGCGGGAAGGCGTTTGCGGACCTTTCGCTCGGTCGCCTGACCTTCACGTCGGCGACGTTGCCCCAAGGCGCGGAGCTTCGTGCGACCTACACGCCCCGCTACCTGCGGATCAGCGGCTCGAACCGTGCGGCGGGTCACTCGAGCCCGACGGTGCTGTTCGACAACCGCCTGATCGGGGAGTTCGGTTACTGGGCCCGGCCCAGCAACGTCGCGATCGCCCCGTCGGACCCGGTGCGGCCCGCGCGGCTGGTGTTCGCGTACGGGCGTGGGGCGTCCGGAGAGGGCCAGACGGCGCGGCCGTATGTTCGGACCGCCCGGTTCGGCATCCAGCTCCCGACCGGCGTGCACACGCAGCCCAACGGCACGTTGACGAACTTCCAGGTCATTGGGGCGACGGGCTACTACCAAGTCGACCCGTCGGTCGGCCGTGTGTACTTCACGGATGTGGACGAGAATCGAGCGTTGACCGTCAGCTACACCGGACTCGATCCGTCGACGGGGGCGCAACTGCCCGGGCTTGCGATCTCCACGGTGGTGACGCTGGTTCCGGAGCGCGACGAGACCCCGCTCCCCATCGACCAGGCGGTGAACGAGACGCAGCTCACGGCCTTCCTCGACCCGTTCGATCCGGCACCTGCCGCGCAGCGAAGGCCCGGTCTGATCTGGATGTTCTATACGAGCACCCGGGCAGGCGGACCCGACTTGTACTTCCAGACGATCGCGCCCCGCTTCACCCCGCTCGTTCCGGGCGGATAGGCGGCAAAAGGCCCCTCGAGCGAAACTCGAGGGGCTTTTTTGCGTCCAAACGGCGTCATCGGCGCCCGGATCTCCCCCCGCGCATCGCCAAAGCCGAGTATGATCAGCGTGATGGACTCGTCCCCGAACACCCTTCGCGATGGGTCCCGAACTCCCCGTTTGGCGGCCGTCGGCGGCGCCGTTCCTGCAAACTCCACGCTTTTTTCTTGGGAGCGAACCACTTGCCACGGGTATGGCGTCTTTGATGCGTGGTCGGCTTTCGACGTTGACACCCGTAGAAAGCCGGTGATAACATAGCTTCGCCCTCCCGGGGAAGCAGGTTTCAAAACATATGGCCAAAAAGCTGAACAGCGTTCTGGGCATCGACATCGGCAGTCGAAAGATCAAAGTCGCCGAGGTTCGAAGCCAGGGACGGGAGCCCGTTGTGACGGCTCTTGGAATGATCGACACTCCCGAGGGCAGTGTGGATCACACGGGCGTGTACAACAGCGACGCGGTCGGAGCCGCCCTGAAGCAGGTGCTCGCCGAGAGCGGCGCTTCGGTGCCTCACGCCGTGATCTCCATCGCCGGCCAGGCTTCGGTTCTCGTGCGCACGTTGGAAGTGCCCCGAATGAACCCCGCCGAGCTGAAAGAGCACATGCAGTGGGAGATCAACCGGAACATCCCGTTCGCGGAGAGCACGGTGGTCAGCGATTTCCAGCCTTTGGCGTCCGACGATCCGAACTCGCAGAACATGGACGTGGTCATGGCGATCTCTCCCCAGTCCGCGATCGACATGATTTTGGCGTGCGTGAAGAAGGCGGGGAAGCAGACGGCGGCGATCGACGTCGAGCCGCTGGGGCTGGCGCGCTCGGTGAAGATGAGCTACGACGACCAGTACGACCAGCAGACGGTCTGCGTGGTGGACGTCGGCCACAAAACGACTTCGATCAACATTTTCAAGGGTGGCAAGCTCCTGATGCCGCGCCAGGTACCGATCGGCGGCGAGATGTTCACCAAGGCCGTGGCCGACGCGATGGGCGTCGGCACCGAGGAAGCGGAGCGCCTCAAGTCGGAGAAGTGCCAGATTCCGAACGACGCCGCCCAGCAGACGGGCACGTTCGGCGGAGCCGCCACCCAGGAGTTCCAGCCCTACAACCCGTTCACCGACGAGCCTGCTCCGGCTCCGGTCGCCGCGCCGGTCGCCGGCGAGGGCGAGGAGGCGGCGCCCGCATCGCCGGCGCCCGTGCCAGCCGGGGGAGGCGACACCCAGATCTACAACGCGATTGCACCGGTCCTCGACGAGTTCGTCGCCGAGATCCGGCGTTCGATCGATTACTTCCGGAGCCGGGGTGGAGAGGTGTCGCGGGTGACTCTCTGCGGGGGCGGTTCCAAGCTCAAGGGGCTCGCGGAGTTCCTCGCGAGCACCGTCGGCATTCCATGTGACACCTACGATCCCCTTCGCCGTCTAAGCGTCAGCGCCCGCAAGGCGTCGGACGAGTTCGTGAACGAGCATCGTCAGGAGTTTGCCGTCGCGGTGGGCAACGGGCTGCACATCTTTTTCGACTAGGAACCAAGCATGAAGCTGAATCTACTCCCGTCATCGGTTTCCAAGGGGAAGCAGACCCAGACCGCCATCGTGCTGTCGGCGCTGATCGCCGTGATCGGCATCGTGGGCGCGGTGGGCATGATTTCGGCTTCGCGCAACGAGCGCGCCAACGCCATCAACGAGGCCGAGAACGCCCGTCCCCGGGCCGAGCTCGCCGCCTCCACGTCGAAGTATGCGGACGAGGTGATCTCGCAGGCGCGGGTGATTCTCATCAACATCAACCTCGCCGAGGCGATGAAAAACCACAACACCGTGTATCCGGACCTGTACGACGAGGTGCGGCGCTACATTCCGGCCTTCTACCGCGTGACGTCGATGCAGGCCACTCCCGGCGGCGCCGACACGACCGTGGTGACGATGAACGGCGTGCTGGCCAGCTACCAGCAGTACGCGGACCTGATGCTCGCCCTCTACCGCATCCCGGGCGCGCAGACGGTGTCCCGGACCGGCTACCAGTACACGTCTCCGTTCGTTCCCGGATTGACGCCCGTCGATCAGACCGGACGCCCGGTCGCACCGGGCCAGGGGCCGATCCCCGACGATCCTCTTGCGCGGTTGGACTACTTCATCGCGCAAGGCACGGTCACCGGGTTCACCGGAACCGGAGGTTTCGGCACGGGGCCCGGCGTGCGCGGTGCCATGCCGGGCGAGTCGGCGGTGACCGTTTCCGTGGTGTTGCAGCGCAATTCGCAGACCCCGAACCCGCGCGCCACGCTCGCCGGGATCGGCAGCGTCGCCCCGCCGGCACCCGGCGGATTCCCCGGAGCCCCGCCCGCGGGTGGGGGCGTCAGCCCCGCAGGAGCCCCGGCGGTCCCGGCGGGACGTGGTGGTCCGCCCCGCGACCGCTTTGACGAGGAGTAGAGGAGAGTCACTATGAAGATCGGAGCCCTTCCCATTTTTCTGATCGGTCTCGCCGTCGGCGTGATCGCGCTCTCCTACGCCTATTTCCGAGAATGGGTGCCGAACAAGACCGAGGCGATGTACTACCAGGAGCTTCGGCAGCAGCGCGAGGCCGAGGGAGCCAAACTCCCCGCCGCCGAAAAGCGCGTCGAGGACGCCAAGGCGATGGTTAACGAGAAGGCCGCGGAGTGGCGCAACGTGGTCGAGCAGCACACGCCTCCCGCCAACCTCTCCTCGGGCGGCATCAACCTCGCGGTCAACGCGTGGCAGTTGACCGTGGATGCGCGCACCTTCCGGAACAACGTGCAGCGCGCGCTCAACGCCCAGGTGCGGCGGGGCGGCGTGACCGTGGTGAACGGCCCGACGGTGCCGTTTCCGGACGAGGATGCGACGACGGTCGTGGCCAACTACTTCAACTACCCAGCCATTCCGTTCCCGGTCGTCATCTTCGATTTGGGGACGGTCACGGTCCAAGGCACCTACGCCCAGATCATGGCCAACGTCCGGTCCTGGTCCGGTATGAGGGGCTACCTCGCCGTTGCAGACGGGCTCGCGTTGACGGGCACGTCGCCGCAGTTGACGGGCACCTACAATCTTTCGCTGGTCGGCTACATCCGGGGCGACCGGGTCTACCCGGCCGTTCCCGCGGGAGCCGCTCCTTCCTCGAGCGGCGGTGGATTCGGCGGCGGCGGTCCCGTGGGCGCCGGTCCCGTCGGCGGCGGCCCGAGCGCCGCGGGTATGGGCGGTGGCCCGAGGGCCGGGCGCTAGGCTGATCGAAGGAGTCCAGGTTTAAGCATGAGTCGCAACACCTACAAGCAGATCGGTTGGATGGGAGCCCTGGGCGCTTGCCTGGCGCTCGTCGGCTGCGGCGGAGGGACTGCCGTGAGCAGCGCCCCGCCCCCCGCGACGAGCACCGTGACGCGCGAGCCTTTCCGGCCCGACGCCCCGGCGGGCATCCCGATCGCGCAGTACGCGGAGACCGACCTGGCCACCGTGGCCAGCAACCGGAACTTCGGCGGCACGCGCCAAGATCCGTTCTCGCTCAAACCCACCGAACAGCGCTACGAGGCCGAGCAGCGCGTCATGCGTTTCCTCCAGGACGCCGGCGGCTTCTCGATCATGTTCGAGCCACCCGAGGAGAAGCCGGACGACACCTTGGTGCCGATCGAACAGCAGCCGTACCGCCGGCTCTCGGGCATCTTGGTCGGGGACTCGGTCCACGCGATCATCGAATTGGAAGGGGGCCGCACGGAGATCGTCCGGCCCGGCACGAAAATCCCGAACACGGAGTGGACGGTCGTCTCGATCGACGGGGAGAAGGCGATCTTGCGACGTCCTGGTAACCGGCGCCCCAACGAGATCGTCGTAAGGTTGGAGAGCCCACCAGCCGGCCAGGGCGGCGGGCGGGCTCCCACCGGCGGCGGTGCGGGTCGACAAGGCGGCGGTGCGGTTGGAGCACCGGGCGGCGGCGCGATCGGAGCACCGGGCGGCGGTGCGGTCGGGGCTCCCGGCGGCGGTCGCCGCGGAGGGACGCCTCCCCCGCCTTAGTAGTGACGGACGCGACGGCGGTGAGGACCGCCACGAAGTAAAGAGAATTTGGCAACGGCCCGAGAAGATCGGAGGAAATGATGAAGAAGCACATGTCGTTTGTTTTTGGAGCACTGCTGGCGGTGCTGCTGGTAACCGCAGCCCCGGTGCGCGCGATGGCGCAGGATGATCCGAGCAACAAGATCATCCCGTCGCTCGAGCTCGATCAGGCGGACGTGCGCGATGCGCTCAAGATCCTGTTCCGCAACGTGGGAGTGTCCTATTCGATCGCTCCCGAAGTGCAGGGAACGGTGACGGTGAGCCTGAAGAACGTGCAGTTCGAAGTGGCTCTGCAGAACATCCTGAAGCAGGTCAACGCCACGTACCGCGTCGAAGCGGGCATCTACCAGATCATCGTGCGCGAGGAGCCTCCGATCCCCTCGAACACCGGTGGCCCGGACCTGACCGGTCCGCAGCGCAACACCGTGATTCGACGACTCCCCATCCGCCATGCGGACCCCCTGTACATCATCACGATGTTGTCGGGTTCGCAGAACGTGGCGAGCCTCGCCCCCGAGATGAGCACCTTGTTTAAGACGGGCTCTAGCGGCGGCGGCGGTTTCGGCGGCGGCGGCAATGGCGGCTTCGGCGGCGGCGGTTTTGGCGGCGGCGGCTTTGGCGGCGGCGGCTTTGGCGGTGGCGGCTTCGGCGGCGGCGGTTTTGGCGGCGGCGGCTTTGGCGGCGGCAGCTTCGGCGGCGGCGGCTTCGGCGGCGGTCGTGGCGGCGGCGGCGGCCGCGGCGGCGTGGGCTTCTAAGCCGCGCCCAATTGGTTTCGGATTCGAAGAGGGTTAGGAGGATATGATGCGTAACAGATGGGCGCAATTTGCGCTGGCGGTGGCGATGACCGCGACCTTGACAGGGGTCGCGGCCAATGCCGGCGCCCAGATCGCGGACGAACTTCGCGTGGACGTGTCGCTGAAAGATGCCGACATGATCACCGCGACCCAGATGCTGACCAAGCAGACGGGCGTCCAGTTCGTCGTCGAGACGAGCGATGAGGCGTTTCCCCGAATCACGCTTTCGTTGACCCACGTGTCGGCGGAAGAGGCGATTCGCTACATTTGCCAGTCCGCGGGCGCGACGTTCCGTCGCGACGAGGCGGGCGTTTACATCATCAGCAATGGCAAGAAGCAGCCCGACACGGCGGTCCGCCCCGTGGATCCCCCCGCGGTCAAGCTGCCCAAGAAGGTGTCGAAGTTCAAGATGATGAAGGCGGACGCGCGCGACGTGTACCGCCAGCTCACGGCCGGGATCGAATACGATCCGACGTACGGCTTCCGCGAGCTGAACCGCTTCCAGGAGGTCTCGGCGCCCAAGGTCACTCCCACGACGCGGCAGCCGCAGGTCTTCAACAACCAGCAGAACTTCACCCCGCAGCCCGCTCAGATGTCTCCCGTCCCGAACGCGTTCGAATCGGGCCGCGACATCCGGCTTCCGGGTGAGACGGCGGGCCAAGGCCCGCTCGGTGGCGGCGGCGGCCTCGGCCAGGGCGGCGGCCTCGGCGGCGGCCAGGGCGGCGGTCTCGGCGGTGGCCTCGGCGGCGGGCTCGGCGGTGGTCAGGGCGGCGGCCTCGGCGGCGGCCAGGGCGCGACCCTCCAAGCGGGTCAGGGCCTCGTGGGCGACTCGATCGACTTTATCAGCTTCGACCCGACGGACAACAGCCTCGTGGTCCGCGGATCCGAAGAGGATATCGCCGAGCTGCAGCGCAACATCGCGCTGTTCGACGTGGCGCCCCGACAGGTCATCATCAAGGTCGAGTTCATCACGACCAGCTCGAGCATCGCCAAGTCCCTTGGCTTCGACTGGCTGTACCAGCGCGGCACGGTGTTCGCGGGCAACCGCCCCGGCTCGTTCGCCCGCGCCGGCGACCCGATCTTCATCAACTACGCGACGGGCAACGTCACCACGCGGCTCCGCACGCTCCTGCAGGAAGGCTACGGCAAAACGGTTCAGGCGCCGATCATCCGGACCCTGAACAACCAGCCCGCGTTCGTCCAGCAGTTCGTGCAGACCACGGTGTTCGTGAACCAGATCACGGCGGTGGGCAACGGCCAGATCATCATCTCGCCGCAGCCGGTTCCGTTCCCGATCACCACGGGCCTCGCGGTCGCGCCGCGCATCAACGGCGACGATACGATCACGATGTTCATGACTCCGACCGTCCAAGACTTCGGCCAGGTGCGCCGCGGTCCCGACGGGCAGGAAGTCCCGGACGTCCTGGCGCAGACCATCTCGGTGGTGGCCCGCGTCAAGAACAACGAGACGATCGTGCTGGGCGGCCTCACGCGAAAAGCGGAGACCGGCTCCACCGCGCGGTTCCCGATCCTGAGCGATCTCCCGATCATCGGGCAGTTCTTCCGGGCAAGCAACAAGGACAAGAACACGACCGAGTTGCTGGTCTTTGTGACTCCCACGATCGTCGAGGACGACTCGTCCGGCGGCTTCTAACCCACGCCGGGCCCATCGGTTACGCAGGCAGCGGCGGGATCTTCCCGCCGCTGCTCTTGTTTGGCCCTCCCGAAAACCATGGCGCGCATGTGGATCCTGGTCGGAATGATGGGAGCGGGGAAGTCCTCCGCCGCCCGAGCGCTCGGCAAACTGGTCGGGCGGCCCGTGCTCGACACCGACCAGCTCCTCCAAAACCGGTTTGGACGCTCCGTCGCCCAAATCTTCGCGGTCTACGGCGAACTGGCGTTCCGGCAACACGAGACGAACATCCTGCGCGGCCTGGAACCGACCCCCGCCGTCCTCTCCACAGGTGGCGGCATCGTCACGCGGCCGGAGAACTGGGACGAGATGAGGCGCCTTGGAACCACCGTGTACCTGGAGGGGTCGACCGCCACGCTTGCCGCAAGGCTCCGGGCCAGCAAGCGCCGGCGTCCGCTGCTCGAAGTCGAAAACTGGGAGGACCGCCTCGAAGCGATTCTCGCGGAACGGCGCAGGCTGTACGAGCAAGCCGACCTCCGGTGCTCGATCGACGGCCGCTCGCTCGAGGAGATCGTGATCGAACTCCGAGCGAAGTTCGAGGAGGAGGCTCGGTGACCATTCGCCACTCTCGAGGTACGTACGACGTCCGGTTCGCCTCGTTCGACGAGGTCCTGGACCAACTTCCCGCACGGAGTCTCGTGGTCTCGGACTCCAACGTCCTGACCTCGTGGCGACCCCGCGGCCTGCCCGTGCTCGAGGTCCCCCCGGGGGAGCCTGAGAAGAACCTCGCGAACTTCGGCGCCCTCCTGGAGGCGTTCGCCTCGCAGGGCGCGACCCGGTCGACGACGATCGTCGCCTTGGGCGGGGGCGTCGTGGGCGACTTGGCCGGGTTCGCAGCCGCCGCGTACATGCGCGGCGTGCCGGTGATCCAGGTGCCGACCACGCTCCTTGCCATGGTGGATGCGTCGGGCGGTGGCAAGGTCGGCGTCGATCTGAAAGCCGGAAAAAACCTCGCGGGAGCCTTTCACCCGCCCCAAGCGGTTTGGATCGCACTGGAGACCCTTCGGACGCTCTCCGAGCGGCAGTTCGTCAACGGCACGGCCGAGGTGTGGAAGACGGGGTGCATCCTCGATGCCGCGTTGTTTGGGTCCTTGGAAGCGCAAGCCCTGCATCTCGAGGACGAGCGCCTCGAGCAGGTCGTGGGCCGGTGCGTCGAACTCAAGGCCCAAGTCGTGGCCGAGGACGAGTTCGAAACGTCCGGCGCGCGCGCCATCCTGAACTTCGGCCATACGGTCGGGCACGCCTTGGAGGTGGTGAGCGGGTACGGCGAACTGCTGCACGGGGAAGCCGTCGCCATCGGGATGGTCGCCGAGGCGGTGCTCGGCGAGCGACTCGGGCACACCGAATCCGGCGTCGCATCGCGACTCCGTCGGGCCCTCGAACTGCAAGGTCTGCCGGTCGCCACCCCCTGGCTGCGCGAAGAGGATGCGCTGCTGGACGCCATGCGCCGGGACAAGAAATCCACGGAAGGGGAATTGGCCTTCAGCCTCGTGCCCCGTCTGGGCGAGTGTAAACTGGTTCGGGGCGTCGATCCGCGCGAGGTGCGAGCGGCGCTTCGGTCGCTATGAATGGTCTGAGGTACGCGCTCTCGGTGTCGACACTCGTCGCACTGGCCGGCGGCTACGCTGGAAGCCAGTGGAGCTTCTTCCATGGCGCCCCGTGGACCGTCGGCGGGTGGGTGAAGTGGGTCGCGTTGGGCGTGCTCGCCGGGGCCGTGTTGCTGGCGATCGTGCCGGCCGAGGGGCCCGAAGGGTGATCGGCGCGAGGCTGAAGGGCCGGTACGAGGTCACCAAGCTCCTTTCGGAAGGGCCTTTGTTCACCCTTTACGGGGCGCGCGACCAGATCGACTCGAAGGACGTGTCGGTGGGGGTGGTCGCGCCGATTTGCGCCACCGAACCCTCCTTTGTGGAGAAGCTGAAGCAGGTCGTCGGGAAGACCGCCATGCTCGGCCATCCCGGACTGCACGCCGTCCGATCGCTGGAAGTCGACCAAGACCAGGTCTTCCTGGTAGGCGAGCCGGTGGCCGGCGCGCCGCTCAACGAGCGCCTACGAAAGCTCGGGTCGTTCTCCGTCCCCGTCGCCGCATCGATGGGGATGGCCGTGAGCGAGGCGCTCGGCGCGCTCCACCGAAGCGGCGTGGTCCACGGCGATCTGGGATCGCACACGACCTACCTCCTGCCCGACGGCTCCGTGAAGGTGCATCGCGCGGGGCTCTGGGAGGCGTATTCGCACTGCGCCCACGGCGGGGCGCTGGCGTTCGCCGCCATGGCGCCCTACCTGGCTCCCGAAGTGGCGGCGGGCGGGATGCCCACGCCGCGTTCCGACCTCTACGCGGTCGGCGTGATGCTTTTCGAACTGGTCACCGGACGACTGCCCTACATCGCCAACTCGCCCCAGGAGATGGCGGAGAAGCACGCCCAGGCTCCGGTTCCGAGCGTCAAGCTGTTCAACCCGTCGGTCCCCCATGTGCTCGACGAGATCATCCGCAAAGCCATGAGCAAGGAGCCGGCCCACCGCTACGCCTCCGCAAGCGAGTTGGCCGAGGATCTGCGGCTCCTGCAGGATGCGCTGCGGTTCGGCCGGCCCTTGACGTGGCCGCTGAGGCCCGGGGCGGCGCAAGACCCCGCGCCCCAACCCGTCGCGCCCAAGCTGTCCGCCGTCAAGCCCGAACCGACGCAGGTGTACGACTACGACAGCGGCGACGTGCCGACGTGGATCAAGGTCTCGATCGCCTTCTTTTCCGCGCTCCTCGTGTTCATGATCGGCGGGTGGATCGTGTTCAACTTCAACAAGCCCCGTGAGATCGTTCTGCCCAACCTCGTCGGCCAGAGCGTGAGCGAGGCCAACGGCATGCTCGACAAGATGGGCCTCCGGCTGAGAATCGGGTCGAAGCAAGCCAGCGAAAAAGTGGCGGCGGACCGCATCCTCGATATGAACCCTTCGCCGAAAGAGCGCGTGCGGGAAGGCGCGTTCGTCACCGTGGTCGTGAGCCTGGGCAGCAAGTTCGTCGAGGCGCCCGATCTGCGCGGGATGACCGTGGACCAGGCCAAGGCCATGCTGAGTACGGTCAATCTCGAACTGAGCGACAGCGTGCAGGAGGTGCCCGACAGCTCGGTGGAGCCGGGGATGATCGTGTCGCAACTGCCGGGACCGCACTCGAAGGTGGAGCGCTTCACCTCCATTCGGGTGAAGGTGAGCTCCGGCAAGGGAGGCGAGTCCGATACGGGCGATCGGGAACGAAACATGTACTCGCTTCGGATTCGGATGACCGATGTGCCGGTGCCCGTCACCGTCCGCGTCGATATGACCGACGCCGATGGAACGAGGACCGTGCACGAGGATTACCACGAGCCGAACGACACGTTCCTCGTGGATGCCGAAGGCGTCGGCTCCGAGGTTTTGTTCCGGATCTTTTATGATGGCGAACTGGTGAAGCAGGTCAAGGGAAGTCCCAGGGAGCCCGCCCAATGACCGCGTGCGAGCTGACCCCCTCGATTCTGTCCTGCGATCCTTCGCAGTTTCGCCCCGCGGTGCGCGAGCTGATGGAGGCGGGGGTCGAGTGGATTCACTTCGACGTCATGGACGGCCAGTTCGTCCCGCCGATCACGTTCGGCCACGAGCTGGTGGCCAGCCTGCGCTCCTTGGGCGAGACGCCGTTCGAGGCGCATCTCATGACCTTGACGCCGGAGCGCCATTTCCAAGCGTTCGTCGAAGCGGGGTGCAGCAGGGTGACCTTTCACGTCGAAGTGGCTCCCCACGCGCACCGCCTGATCCAGACGTTGCACGAACTCGGAGCGCAGGCGGGCGTGGCGCTGAATCCCGGCACGCCGGTCGAGGCGGTGCGGGGCGTCCTGGAGATCGCCGACCTGATCTTGGTGATGACCGTGAACCCCGGCTGGGGAGGGCAGGCGTTCCTCGATCCGATGCTGCGCAAGGTTGAGCAACTGCGCTCGCTGAAGCCGGACTTGACGATTCAGGTCGATGGAGGGATCGATCCCGTGCACCTCAGGCGGGCGCGTGAGGCCGGCGCCAACGCCTTCGTGTCGGGGAGCTTCCTTGTGCAGCAGCTCAGCCTCGCGGACGGAGTCGGCCAATTGAGGGCCGCATGCGGGTAAAGCTCGTCACAACCGCGCTGCTCGTCTTTGGGATCGTGCTCCTAGTGGGTTGGCCGTGGATCGTCGGCGCCAAGCCCGCCGCGACCGCGCCCGAGCAGGAAAGGCTGCGCTACCTGCTACGTTACGGAATCTACTTCGTCACCCTGCTGCTCACGTTCTTCTCGACCGCCGTCGGGGCCGTGCTGGTGGCGCGGCAGGCGCGCCGCCAACTCAAGGAGGAGGCGATGGAGAACTTCCACAGCCTTCTGGAAGGCACGCTCGAGGACCATGGGCAGGGCCGAAATGACGCTTGAGCGGGCGATGGACCGCGCCATCGCGCTCTCGCGCCGCGGATACCCCGCGCCGAACCCCCGCGTGGGGTGCGTGATCGTGCGGGACGGCGAGATCGTGGGCGAGGGATTCCACCCGTACGCCGGGGCGCCCCACGCCGAGGTCTTCGCGCTTCGGGAGGCCGGGGACAAGGCCAGGGGAGCCACGGCGGTCGTCACCCTCGAGCCGTGCGCGCACACCGGCCGCACCCCGCCCTGCGCTGAAGCCCTGATCGAGGCGGGGATCAAAGAGGTGGTCGTGGCCGTCCGCGACCCCAACCCGCGCGCTGCGGGCGGGGGCGCGTGGCTTGAACGGCACGGCATTTCCGTGACCTACGGGATCCGGGCGCAGCGCGCGGCGTCTGCCAACGAGGTGTTCCTCCAAGCGCACGCCCTCGGCCGGCCGTTCGTGGTGGCGAAGGCGGCGATGACCCTGGACGGGCGAATCGCCCTTCCCGACGGCCGTAGCCGCTGGATCACCGGGGATCGTGCCCGGCGGGAGGCGCACCGGCTGCGCGCGGAACTCGGATGCGTTCTCGTTGGGCGGGGAACCGTGGCCGCGGACGATCCGCTCCTCACCGCGAGGCTTCGAGGCGTTCACCATCCGCCCGTCCGCGTCGTGCTCGATCCCCGCGCGCGGCTGAATGGAACGGAACGCATCTTCGGCCCCGAGGCGCCCACGCTGCGTTTTGTGGGGGACTCCTCGACTCTGGAAGCGGACAGAAAGGCCTCTCTGCGTGCCGGAGAGCTCGATTTGGGGCAGGTGCTGGGGGATTTGTGGTCCGAGGGGATTACCGGAGTCCTTGTGGAAGGTGGCGGAGTCACCCTCGCAAGGTTTCTCAAGGCGCAGCTCGTCGACCGTCTCGAGCTGTTCGTCGCGCCCAAGGTGTTGGGGGCAGGTCCGGCCTGGGCAACCGGGGAACCGTGGCCGAGTCTGGAGGCCAGCCCAAGCTTCGACATCCGCCGGGTGCGTCGCCTCGGGCCCGACGTCCAGATCACCGCCGTCCCCCGACGTCACAAGGGTGCCAGGGGTGCTTGACGGTCGTATGAACCGAGCCCGGGGTGCCACGCCCGCTCGACGGGCGTATGAACCGAGCCCGCTTCACAAGGGTGCCACGCCCGCTCGACGGGCGTGTGAACCGGGCCCGATGTCACAAGGGTGCCACGCCCGCTCGACGGGCGTGTGAACCGGGCCCGAAGTCACAAGGGTGCCACGCCCGCTCGACGGTCGTATGAACCGAGCCCGAAGTCACAAGGGTGCCACGCCCGCTCGACGGGCGTGTGAACCGGGCCCGAAGTCAGAAGGGTGCCACGCCCGCTCGACGGGCGTGTGAACCGGGCCCGGGGTGCCACGCCCGCCGGCTGGAATCCTCGTAACCGCCGGGCCTCGACGGTCGTCAAGGGAATGGGAGGCGCGTGCGCGCCCCGCTAAGGAGCACGACATGAAAGAGCAACTGCACCGAAGGTTTTGGACGACCCCTCTGGCCCTGGGCCTGGCCGTGTTGCCCGCCTTCGCGACCGCCGAGACGGTCACGATCCGGCGCGACAGCGTGATTCCCGTCGTGTTGCAGGACTCCCTCAACTTCAAGGACAGCCGCCGCGGCGATCGCTTCTCCGCGCGGGTCGAAGAGAGCCGGGACCTTCCCCTGGGCACGGTGCTCGAAGGACGCGTGCTCGACGTTCGGCCGCGGCGGGGAGACCGACCGGCGACCATGGACCTCGAGTTCCAGAACATGGTGTTGCCGGACGGAAAGCGCACGGGAATTCGGGCGGTGCCTATCCGGTTGGACGACGGACGCATTCGACGAGGGGCAGATGGGCGCCTGGTCGCGAGCCGCGGCACCTCCAAAGAGAAGTTCGTCCTTGGCGGATTCCTGGGCGGCCTGATCCTGGGCAATTCGATCAAGAAGCCGTTCGAAGGCGCGGTCTTGGGTGCCCTCGCGGGGATCGCGCTCGCCGAGACCCAGGGGCAAGACGGGGATTCCGTGGCCAAGCGCGGCACGACCCTCGGCGCCTACTTCGAGCGTGAGGTGAAGTTCGACTACCGCGGCCCTTGGAACTCGAGAGACTTTCGCAACGACGATCGGTACGATCCGCGAGATCCCGACCGACGGGACTACGGCGACGGCCGCGACCCGCGCGACGATCGCCGCGAGCCCGTGATCTCCTACGAGGGCCGCGAACTGCGCTACGGCTCCAACGAGACGCCGTACTGGCAGGGCAACACCGCCATGGTTCCCGTCGAGCGAACCGCGCGCGGCCTGGGCCTGGATGCAGCCTGGGCGGGGAACCGAACGCTGCTGATCGAAGACGATCGCAACCTCATGCGCCTGGATGCCGACTCGGACGAGTACCGCCTCAACGGTCGGCGCGGCCGATTGCCCGTGGCTCTGGTCGAGCGTGGCGGAGTCTGGTACTGCCCCATCGAGGCTTTTTCTGCAATTCGTTCCAATAATGTCCAAGTAAATGGATCAAGAGTTGGAAACAAGGCGTAGAAACCCGTAGAGAGAAGTCTTCCAACCTCCCTCCCCCGAAAGCCCCGTCTCTTCCCTCAGAGCGGGGCTCCTTTTATGCGTCCTGGCCCATCGCGAGGAAGTAGCGGTGGAGCCGGATGTCGTCGGTCAGCTCGGGATGAAAGGACGTGCCGAGCCTCAGTCCCTGGCGAACGGCCACGACCTTGCCATCGTAGCGTCCAAGGACCTGGACTCCCTCGCCGCACCGCGTGACGATCGGGGCGCGGATGAAGACACCCAGCACGGGGGCGTCCAACCCCTCGATCGGCACCAGATCCTCGAAGCTGTGGACCTGGGCGCCGAACGCGTTGCGTTCGACCGAGATGTCGAGGAGGTCGAGCGTGTACTGATCGCGGCCGACGACTTCGTGCGCCATCAGGATCATCCCCATGCAGGTTCCCCACACGGGCATTCCGCCGCGGGCGGCCGCCTGCAGCGCCGCACCGAGGCCGTACCGCTCCATCAACAGGCCCACCGTGGTGCTCTCGCCACCGGGCAAGATCACGCGTTCGACCCCTTCGAGCTCCTCTGGGGTGCGCACGCCGACCACCTCGAGCTTCGGATCGCACCGCGAAAGAGCCGCCGCGTGCTTCTCAAAATCGCCCTGGACGGCGATGACCCCCACGGTGCGCGGCATGCCCGGATTCTACTCGCATGGCGTGTAGACTGGACGACGTGATCGATCTCATCGGGGCCCCATTGGACCACTGCGGCAAGCGGCGCGGTACCCGTCTGGGACCCGCCGCGCTGCGGCTCGCCGGGTTGACGGACGTCTTGCGGGCGCAGGGAATCGATGTTGCCGACCTGGGCGATCTGCCGGTCGGGAACGAGGCCACGGTTCGCGGCGGGTTGCGCAACTACGAGCCCGCGTTGGCGTTCCTGAAGACGCTGAAGGAGCGGGTGGCGGCCTCCCTCGAGAAGGGACGGTGCCCGCTCGTGGTCGGCGGAGACCACGCGTTGGCGATGGGAAGCGTCGCCGCCGCGTTCGAGCAGTACGGGGACGATTTGGCGGTCCTCTGGATCGACGCGCACGCCGACCTGAACACGCCAGGATCGTCGCCTTCCGGAAACCTCCACGGCATGCCGTTGTCGCTTCTTTCGGGTATGGCGAGCGGAACCGACGGACTGGCCGACGTTCAGTGGCGCGGGCTCAAGGATGCCTTGGCACCCGGGGGTTCGCTGCGGCCGGACCGACTCGCCTGGCTGGGGCTGCGCGAGGTCGACGACGGGGAGAAGGCGATCCTCCGTTCCTGGCACGGCGCCTTCACTTCAACGATGCAGGACATCGACCGCGGAGGTCTCGTGGCCACGATGACGCGTCTGGACTTTTGGCTCCGCGAGACCGGGGCGAAGGCGTTGTGGGTCAGCTTCGATGTGGATTCCCTGGATCCGGTGCTCGCCCCGGGAACGGGCACGGCGGTTCGCGGCGGTCTCACGTACCGCGAGTCCCACCTGTGCGCCGAGCTCTTGCGCGAGCAGCTCGATCGATCCGACGCCGGCTACCGCTTGGTGGGACTCGACCTGGTGGAGACCAATCCCCTGTTCGATACCAACAACCAGACCGCGACCACCGCGGTGGAGTGGATCGCCTCGCTGTTCGGCAAGACGATCCTCTAGGGGCAGCGGTAGACTCGGCCCCATGAGCGTGGAAACGGGACGTCGGGTGCTGCTGGAGGAAGCCGGGGCGCTCGAGCGATTGGCCGGGGCGCTCGACGCGTCGTTCGAGCAGGCCGTCCAGTGGTTCTTGGAGTGCGAGGGGCGGGTGATCACGTGCGGGCTGGGCAAGTCGGGGCACATCGCGCGCAAGACGGCGGGAACGCTGAGCAGCACGGGGACCCCCAGCCTGTTTCTCCACGCGGCCGAAGCGGTGCACGGCGACCTCGGCATGGTCACCCGCCGCGACATCGTGCTCCTCTACACCCACAGCGGCGAGACCGACGAGTTGGTGAAGCTTTTTCCATCGCTGCGGGCGATCGGGGCGCGCACGCTGTTGATCACGGGCCGACCGGATTCGAGCGCCGGGCGCCTGTCCGACCTCGTGCTTTCAACCCATGTGTGGGAAGAGGCGTGCCCGAACAACCTGGCGCCGACCACCAGCACCACGGCGATGCTGGCGCTGAGCGACGCCTTGGCGGTCGCGGCGATGGAGAGGCGGGCGTTCGGCCGGGAAGAGTTCGCGCGCTTCCACCCGAGCGGATCCCTGGGGAAGCGCCTGCTGCTTCGGGTGAGCGACGTGATGCGCACGGAGTCGGATCTCGCGCTCGCCTCGGCGGGCGATCCTGTGCTGGACGTGATGAGGCGCATCACCCAGGCGGGCGCAGGTGCGGCCATCGTGGTGGACGCCCAGGGT
The DNA here is from genome assembly GCA_023957775.1 of Fimbriimonadaceae bacterium. Lineage (NCBI taxonomy): Bacteria > Bacillati > Armatimonadota > Fimbriimonadia > Fimbriimonadales > Fimbriimonadaceae > Fimbriimonadaceae bacterium. The sequence goes on from JAMLGR010000006.1 coordinate 42,090, forward strand.
GGATTGCAGGGCGTGATCAGCGACGGCGACCTCCGCCGCCACTTTTTGAACGCCGCCCAGCCCCTCGAGGGGAGGGCCGAAGACCTGATGACGCGAGACCCCAAGCGGATCGAGGCGGGCCTGCTGGCCGCCGAGGCCCTGGAGGTCTTTCAGAACCTGCCCGTGAAGATCGGTGAGATGCCGGTGGTGGAGGAGGGGAAGGTCGTGGGCCTGCTCGCCCTCAAAGACCTCCTCCGAAGCGGCATCGTCTAACTCCCAGAGGGCTTTAGTCCTGCGAGTCGCCGTCGTTGTCGCGGTGGCTGCGGTACGCGGGACGCTCGCGCCGAGGGCCGTAATCGCGCCGATCGGCACCCATTTCGGCGACCACAAACGGGATGAGCGCCATTTCGCGGGCGCGCCGGATCGCCGAGGCGATCATGCGCTGCTGCTTCGCGGTGTTGCCGGTTTGCCGGCTTGCCAGAATCTTGCCGCGATCGTTGATGAATCGCTTGAGGGACGCCACGTCTTTGTAGTCGATCGTGTCGATCTTGTTGATGGTCAGGTAGCTGACCTTGCGGCGCCGCTTGTTCTTGAAACGTCGGTCGTCGCCACCCATCCCCGCCGCGTCTTTGTCGCGGGGATACGAGTTGCGCCCGTCGCCTTTATCTTTGATGTCTTCGCTCATCGTTGGTCCAAACACTCACACGGAGTCAGGCCGTATTCTAGCATACGGAGGCACTCTAGCGCGCGGAGCGGAACACGACGGGTTTGGCGCCGGCGGGGATCGTGAAGGTGAAATCGGCGGTCGGGGGGATGGCGTTGGGCCTCGCCTCGATCCTCCACTCGACGACGTGGGCGCGGTTGCCCACCAAGCCCCGTTCGGCGTACGAGATCGCACCCAGCCGGTAGTTGGGAGGATTGGGGTCGGGATCGCGCTGCAGTTCGAACGCCAGCACGCGGTCCGAGCCGGGCAGAGCCGCACGGTAGATTGCGAATTCGAGCTTGGGCGTGGCGTCGAAGGTGCGCCACGGCACGATGGGGTCCTGCAGGCTCCCGCTCGTGTGCAGCAGGGGCGCGAGGTCCGCCGGCATCCAACGCGTGAAGGTCGCCGTGGCTCCGCCGCACGCTTCCCGCAGAAGGCGGGCCAGGTAGCCGTCCGTCCCGTTGGCGACCGACGTGAAGGTCTGGAGCAGATCGGAGAGGTAGGAGGGCGGCATCGAGCCGTCGTAGTTGCCGTACGGCTTGGCCCCGTAGGTGTTGGCCGCGGCGTCGTAGCGCCAGAAGACGACCCCGTCGCCGACGAGGCGGGTCGCCAGGGAGCCGTTCCGGTACGAACGGGCCTCGAGGCGGGTCACGATCTGGCCCGACGCGTTGGTCGTTCGCGACCAGTAGACGTCGGTGGCGAGGGCCGTGACCTTTGAGCCCACGGTGTCCGAGCCGTCCAAGCGAAGCCAGAGGTTCCACGTGGGCCGAAGCGCCGCGAACGCCTGCTGGACCGCCGCGTCGGGCGTGAACGGCTGTGCGGCCGCCCAGGCGGGCAGAGTCGTCGCAAGGAGCAGGCCGAGAAGGCGTCGCAAAGGCACCACGAACGTACGACGCGATCCAGGCGCCTTAGGTTCCGGAGAGGCTGGGCTATAATGGGGACTCGTCGACACAACTCGATCCCTTGGTCTGGGAGGTTTGCCTTATGAATTCCAACTACGAAACATCGCATCTCTACAAGCTCCGCCACTCCGCCGCCCACCTGATGGCGCAGGCCCTTACCGAGCTTTTTCCCGGCGTCAAACTCGCGATCGGCCCCCCGATCGAGAACGGCTTCTACTACGACGTCGATCCGCCCGAGCCGATCCGCGAGGAGGACCTCGCCAAGATCGAACACCGCATGCGCGAGCTGGCGAACCTCAAACAGCCCATCGAGCGCAAGGTGGCGAAGGACCGCGACGAGGCGCGCTCGATCATCCTCGAGGAGTGCACCCTGGGGCAGGGTGAGGAGACGGCCCTGTACAAGCTCGAGCTGCTCGAAGCGGTCCCCGAGGGCGAGCCCGTCAGCTTCTACGACCAGAAGGCCGTGGACAAACAAGGCAAGGAACGCCGCTTCATCGACCTGTGCCGCGGGCCGCACATCGAAAACACGGCGGAGCTCAAGCACTTCAAGCTCATGTCGCTCGCCGGCGCATACTGGCGCGGCGACGTCAAGAACAAACAGCTCACGCGCATCTACGGGACGGCGTTCGAGTCGAAGCAGGAGCTTGAGACGTACCTGCACAACCTCGAGGAGGCCAAGAAGCGGGACCACCGGATCCTCGGCAGAGAACTGGGGCTCTTCATGTTCTCGCCGCGCGTGGGACCGGGCCTCGCGCTTTGGCTTCCCAAGGGCGCGACGCTGCGCGACACGATGGTGGAGTTCCTCAAAGGCGAGCAGCTCAAACGCGGCTACGAGCCCGTGGTGACGCCTCAGATCGCGTCGCAGCGACTGTACGAGAAGTCCGGGCACATCCTCACGTTCAAGGACAAGATGTTCCCGTTCATGGAGGACGAGGAGAAGGAGACGTTCATCCTCAAGCCGATGAACTGCCCGTTCCACATCGAAATCTACGCGGCGCAGATGCGCTCGTATCGGGACCTCCCGATCCGCTACGCCGAGTTCGGGACCGTGCACCGGTACGAGCAGAGCGGGGAAGTCACGGGCATCTTGCGCGCGCGCGGCTTCACGCAGGACGACGCGCACCTGTTTGTGCGCCCCGACCAGCTTCTCGAAGAGTTCAAGGGCGTCGTCGACCTGATGATGACGGTGCTGAAGAAGCTCGGTCTGACGGACTATCGGGCGCGTTTGGGCACGAAAGATCCAGCCTCGGACAAGTATGTCGGGCACGACGACAACTGGAAGCTCGCGACGGCCGCAATCGAACAAGCGTGCCAAGAGATGGGCATGGAGTACGAGGTGTCGGTCGGCGACGCCGCGTTTTACGGACCCAAGCTGGACCTGATCATCAAGGACGCTCTGGGCCGCGATTGGCAGATGGGCACGGTGCAGGTGGATTACAACCTGCCCGAGCGCTTCGAACTGGAGTACATCGGCGAGGACAGCAAGCCGCACCGCCCCGTGATGATCCACCGGGCGCCGTTCGGGTCGCTCGAGCGGATGATCGGGCTCTTGACGGAGCAGTATGCGGGGGCGTTTCCGCTCTGGCTGGCACCGGTGCAGGTCGCGCTGCTGCCGATCGCCGATCGCCATTTCGAGTACGCCGAGTGCCTGGCCGCGAAGCTGCGGGGTTACGAATCCCCGGCGTCCGGCCCCAAGCTGCGCGTGAGCGTGGACGATCGCCGCGAGACGCTTGGCAAGAAGATTCGCGAGAACCAGATGCAGAAGGTTCCCTACATGCTGATCCTCGGCGATCGGGACATCGAGAACGGGACCGTCGGCGTGCGCTCCCGGGAAGAGGGCGATCTGGGCGCGATGACGTTGGACGCGTTCCTCGCCCGGGTGGCTGGGGAGCTCTAGTGTAGCGTCTCAATAATCTCAGGGCAGCGAGGCCCCGGTTGGGCCCTCCGGGCCCCTCTCCCCTCCGGGGGAGAGGGGTTGGGGTGAGGGGCCCGTTTTGGCGCGGTTTCAGCTTCAATTCCAGCGATCCGGACCCCTCACCCCCAGCCCCTCTCCCCCGGAGGGGCGAGGGGTGCCTCTTGCGCCTTTCGCCACGGCCCGCTGGGAAACTAGTGAGACACTACACTAGTTTGGGAGTTCGCCGATTTCATCCGCGCACTCCCAGAGGGGGGCGAGTTTGGCATCGTTGTTGCGTTTGCCTGCACCGATGCTTGCCAGAACGAACTCCCGCGCCGGATTCTCGTTGGTCGAGATGATGGTGGTGGTCCTGATCCTTGCGATCCTCCTCGCCATTGCGGTTCCCCAGTGGTACGCCGCGCGTGGCAAGGCGCACCAGAAGGTGTGCATGACGCAGTTGCGCGAAATCGATGGGGCAAAGGAGTTCTATGCGGCGGAGCACCGTCTGCCGCCGGGTGCTCCGGTTACCGAAGCGAACTTGTGGCCCGTGTACCTCAAGGGCAGCGCGTTCCCCGCCTGCCCCGCGGGCGGGACCTACGTGATCCAGCCGATCGGCACGGCTCCCACGTGTTCCCTCGCTGGCGCCGCCACGTTCCCGCACGCGATCGACTAGCGAGAACAGATCCCCCTCGCCCCTCTGGGGGAGAAGGGGCAACCACTATTCGTTCCGCAGCGAGACCACCGGGTCCTGGCGGGCGGCCCGCACTGCGGGAAGCAGTCCGAACACTCCCCCAACCCCCGTGCACGTTCCCACCGCCAGGAACACGGTCTTCGCCTCGATCAGCGGCTTGATGGGGGTCCACTGAGCGAGGCACAGGCAGATCGCGTAGCTCAAAGCGATGCCTGCGACGCCCCCAAGCATCGCAAGCAGGAGCGACTCGAACAGGAACTGCACGAACACGTCGGAACGTCGGGCGCCCACGGTCTTGCGCACGCCGATCTCCTTGGCGCGCTCCCCCACGGACATGAGCATCACGGTCATGATGCCCACCCCTCCCACGAACAGCGCGATCGATGTGAGGCCGGTGAGGAGCCACGTGAGGATCCCGAGGATTCGAAACACGAGTTTGAGAAGATCTTGTTGGGTCTTCACCGAGTACATCGCGGGATCGAGGCGCTCCCCGAGGGCGCGTTCGACGGCCTTGACGAGCGGCCCCGGCTCGACGTCGGGCTGGGTCTGCACCATGAACCGGTGGATCTGGGGCTCGGGATTGCGAGCGGCGAACGAGGCGAACGGGACGATCGCGACGTTGGCGAAAGAGCCTGCGGAGAAGAGGCTGGCTTCGGCTTTGGGATCCGCGGTCACTCCGACGACCGTGTGGGGAACGCCGTTGATCTCCACCTTCTTGCCGAGGGCGGTTTCGTCGGGAAACAATTTCTGTTTGGCGATCGATCCGATGACGCAAACGTCTTGGGTTTCGTCGGATGCGGAGAAGGGGCGTCCCTCCTCCATCTCGGTGGGCCGAATCGAGAACCACTCCGGCCCCGTGGCGAGGACGAGGGTCGAGGGGCTGTCCTTTTCGCCCCGGCGAATGCTGCCTCCCACGAAGGTGAACGGGGTCGCCATCCGCACGCCCGGCACGCGGCGAACGCGCTCCAGGTCTTCGATCTTGAGGTAGCTGAGGCCGGCGGCGTTGGGAATGAAGAGCGTGTCGTCGTCGGCGCGGAAGGGAAGCACGACCAGCAGGTTGATCCCCAGATCCTCGACCTGGCCGCCGATATCCTCCTGCACCCCGCGGGCGATGCTCACCAGCAGCATGATCGCCATCGCCCCGACCGTGATGCCCAGAGCGCTCAGGATCGAGCGTTGCCTCTGCTCCCGGAGGCTTCGAACGGCGGCCTGGAAGTTGGTGCGCATCGCCGCCATGCGGAGATTATGAAGGGGATGCGCGCCGATGCGGGAGCGGGTGGCGGCGATCCATGCGTCTGGACTCCACGGAGGCGGATGTCCTCGGGCCCTCGGCGTCGGCTTTGCGGAACAGTTGCTACTCGGGGATGGGGCGGCCCATCGACTTGTAGATGTCCTCGATCTCCTTCACCCACTTCGCGGACTCCGCATCGTTCGGATCGAGCTTCTGCGACTCGCGGTACAGCTTGAGGGACAGCGGATACTTCTCGCGTGGCGGGATCGCATCGTCCATCATCACCGCATAGGCGTAGGCGTTGGTCGCTTGGATGAGGGCCTTCGGATCCTCGGGCGCCTTTTCGTCCTTGGGCTTCGCGGCTTCGTAGGCTTGCTTCAACTCGTCGATCGAGGCGGTGGCTTCCTTCGGGGCGGCGGCGCTCGGCTCGGGCGCAGCCGACTGTGCTTCGGGGGCCTTCGTCGCCGTGCCCGCGGCGGGAGTGGACTCCTCTTTCGAGCCGCATGAGGCGAGGGGAATGCAAATCAGAAGGGCGATCAACCCGCGTGGAATTCTCATCGCCCTTACTATATCCGACCGACTCCCGAACAACCACAAACCACAAACCACAAACCACAAACTGAAATTGGCGCGGCTGAAGGGATTCGAACCCCCGACTTCTTCCTCCGGAGGGAAGCGCTCTATCCACTGAGCTACAGCCGCACGGCCCGTTCAGAATACCCTTCGCCCGAGGACCCCGCGGACCGGCGGGGCGATCAAGTAGACTCGCATTGAATCCATGGGCGAATACAAACTCCTCCTCGAACATGCGCACGACGACGCGTATGGCACTCTCGACGGCTACAAGAAGACGGGGGGCTACGCGGCGCTCGCCAAGGCCCTGAAAGGGGACCGCCAGGCCGTGATCGACCAGGTCAAGGCGTCCGGCTTGCGCGGCCGCGGCGGGGCGGGCTTTCCCGCCTGGATCAAGTGGAACGGCATCCCCAAAGACGAGGCGAAGCCGCACTACATTTTGTGCAACGCCGACGAGGGCGAGCCTGGGACGTTCAAGGACAAGGAGCTGATGGAGCGCTGTCCCTTCCAGCTCATCGAAGGAATGAGCCTGGCCGGCTACGCCACGGGGTCGCGCGTGGGCTACATCTACATCCGCGGCGAGTTTGTCGATGCCGCCCGGTCGATGCGGCGGGCGATCGATGAAGCGCGCGAAGCGGGATACCTGGGCGAGAGGATCTTGGGATCGACGTTCTCGTTCGACATTCAGCTTCATCTCGGCGCCGGCTCATACGAGTGCGGCGAAGAGTCCGCGCTGATGAGTTCGCTGATGGGCGAGCGCGGCATGCCACGGCTCAAGTTTCCCCACGCCCCTCTTCCGACGATCGCCGGCCTTTGGGAGTGCCCGACGGTCATCAACAACGTGGAAACATACTGCTGCGCCCCGTTCATCGTGGACCGCGGCGGCGAGTGGTACGCCTCGCTCGGCGCATCCACAAAGAATTCCCGCGGCACGAAGATCTTCTCCGTGTCCGGCCATGTCGAGAAGCCAGGGAACTACGAAATCGAGTTTGGAACGTCGCTCATGGAGCTGTTGGAGCTGGCGGGCGGCATGAAAGGCGGCGCGCTCAAAGCGTGCGTGCCGGGCGGCAGCTCGGTCCCCATCCTCAACGCCGAGCAGACGCAGCGCGCGATCCTCGGTTACGAGGAGATGGCCGACGTGCAGTCGATGGTGGGCTCGGGCGGATGCATGTTCCTCAACGAGCACACGTGCATCGTCACCTTCATCTGGCGGACCGCGCTCTTCTACGCGAGAGAGTCGTGCGGCAAGTGCACGCCGTGCCGCGAGGGCACCAAGTGGCTTGAACAGATCTTGCGCCGCATCCGCAACGGCGGCGGTCGGGAGGGCGATATCCAGCTCCTGCTCGACGTGTGTTCGCAGATCGACGGGCGTTCGTTCTGCGGACTTGGCGACGCCGCGGCGTGGCCGGTGGCCGGCGCCCTGCGGGTGTTCCCCGAGGAGTTCGAGTACTTCATCAAGCACGGACGAAGCGTGGTCGATTCACCGGAGACCGCCGCCATGGCCCCCGTGTAACGCTCCCACAAAAACGCGGGGCTCCGAATTCGGAGCCCCGCGTTCTGGGGTGCTTCGGCGTGGGCTTAGCCGCCGTAGTAGTTGTCGTCCAGGTTCCACAGATAGACCGACTTGTCGGTGATGGCCGTGGTGGCCTGGTTGCCGTTGGTCGCGTAGTTGGTGCCCGCGGCCATGGCCGTGTCTTTCAGGTACTTGGCGTGGCCGTCGAGCCAGGCGACGTTGTTGCCGCCCTGGTGGCGCAGCGCGGTCTCAGCGGTGTACGGTTGGCCCGCGATCGAACCGGCGGGAGCCGTAGTGTTGAGCTTCGACCAGCCCGTGTCCAGATAGATGCAGTACACGGGGTGCGGCAGAAGGATCGGGTACATGCCCGGCGCGGCGGCCGTGTAGTAACCGTAGGTGGCTGTGTAGTTGGGGTGACGCGACTCGACGAAGAACACCGTCTCAGCCGGGAGCTGAGCCTGGGTGAAGCTGCGCGACTCGGCCACGTCGCAGTTGGGCCACGGGCTGAGGAACAGGAAGTTCAACGCGTAGAACGGGAACAGGTTCTGGTTTCGGAACCACGCGTAGGGGCCGGTGCCGAAGATGTTCGTGGGGTCGTTGGTGCTCGGATCGACCATCAACGTGAGGTTCTTGATGTAGGGCTGGATCTCCCAGACCCACGAGTCGGTCCGCTGGGTGGCGGTGGGATTCGTGAGGTAGGTGTAGTGGCCGTTCATGAGCAGCGGCATGGCGTCGTCGTAGTCGCCGCCGTACATGATCGCGGCGAGCGCGATCTGCTTGTTGTTGCTCAGCGAGCTGATCTTCTTCGCGGAGGCCTTGGCCTGGGCGAAGACCGGGAAGAGGATCGCCGCGAGGATCGCGATGATGGCGATCACGACGAGCAGTTCAATGAGGGTGAAACCCTTTCGATGGTTCATGTGTTTGTTGACCTCCGCGGTGTGCGAGTGGAGTGGGGAGGCTGCAACATCCGTGCCACAGGGGGTGCAAAAGAAGAAGGGCGCCACTCCCCTTTCGGGTTGCGGCGCCCAGCCAAGTGCTGTCAGACGTTCGACTCGTCAGCCTGTCGGCGTCCCAGTCTTGGCCCAATCCGGCGCAGGCATCGCATCGGCGGCTTGAGCCCCCTGCACGCCGCCCGCTTCCGACTTCTTCGTACCGGGGGGTATACCCCCGCTGTTCGCCGAAGTCGCCGCGGGAGGCGGTGCGGGTTCGGGTCCGCAGCCGACGACCGTGCCCATGGCCAGAAGGATTCCAGCCAACCAGATCAGCTTGTTCATCTTAGCCACCGTAGTAGTTGCTGTCCAGGTTCCACAGATAGACCGACTTGTCGGTGATGGCCGTGGTGGCCTGGTCGGGGTTGGTCGCGTAGTTGGTACCCGCGGCCATGGCCGTGTCCTTCATGTACTTGGCGTGGCCGTCGATCCAAGAGACGTTGTTGCCTCCTTGATGGCGCAACGCCGTCTCGCCGGTGTACGGGGTGCCGGCCGGCACGCCGCCCATTCCGGTCGAGTTCAGTTTCGACCAGCCCGTGTTGTAGTAGATGCAGTACACGGGGTGCGGGGCGATGATTGGATACATCCCCGGCGCGGCGGCCGTGTAGTAGCCGTACGTGTTCTGGTAGTTGGGGTGTCGCGACTCGACGAAGAACACCGTCTCGGCCGGCTTTTCGGCCTGGGTGAAGCTTCGCGACTCACCGACGTCGCAGTTGGGCCACGGGGCGAGGAACAGGAAGTTCAACGCATAGAACGGGAACAGGTTCTGGTTCCGGAACCACGCGTAGGGTCCGGTGCCGAAGATGTTCGTGGGGTCGTTGGTGCTCGGGTCGACCATCAACGTGAGGTTCTTGATGTAGGGCTGGATCTCCCAGACCCACGAGTCGGTCCGCTGGGTGGCGGTGGGACCCGTGAGGTAGGTGTAGTGGCCGTTCATGAGCAGCGGGATGGCGTCGTCGTAGTCGCCGCCGTACATGATCGCCGCGAGGGCGATCTGCTTGTTGTTGCTCAGCGAGCTGATCTTCTTGGCGGACGCCTTCGCCTGGGCGAAGACCGGGAAGAGGATCGCAGCAAGGATGGCGATGATCGCGATGACGACCAAGAGCTCAATAAGGGTAAACGCTTTTCGTTTCATGTTTCTCCTATTTGAATGATGAGGCACTCAGATTTCTGAATGAATGAGAGCCAGATGGGGTGCCTCCAGCGAGCATTATAACGCAGGAAAAGTGAAATGCCAAGGGGGCCCGTGGCCGCGGGGGCTTGAAGCGAAACGCGAAAAAAGAGGCCGCCGCTCCCCCCAAGGGAAGCGACGGCCTCGGCTGTTTCAGCGGCGAACGACCGTCAGCCCGTGGGCGTTCCGGTCTTGGCCCAATCCGGCGCAGGCATCGCATCGGCGGCTTGAGCCCCCTGCACGCCGCCCGCTTCCGACTTCTTCGTACCGGGGGGAATACCCCCGCTGTTCGCCGAAGTCGCCGCGGGAGGCGGTGCGGGCTCGGGCCCGCAGCCGATCACCGTGCCCATGGCCAGAAGGATTCCAGCCAACCAGACGAGCTTGTTCATCTTAGCCACCGTAGTAGTTGTCGTCCAGGTTCCACAGATAGACCGACTTGTCGGTGATGGCCGTGGTGGCCTGGTCGGGGTTGGTCGAGTAGTTGGTGCCCGCGGCCATAGCCGTGTCCTTCAGGTACTTGGCGTGGCCGTCGATCCAGGCGACGTTGTTGCCGCCCTGATGGCGCAACGCCGTCTCGCCGGTGTACGGGGTGCCGGCCGGCACGCCGCCCATTCCGGTCGAGTTCAGCTTCGACCAGCCCGTGTCCAGATAGATGCAGTACACGGGGTGCGGCAGCAGGATCGGGTACATGCCCGGCGCGGCGGCCGTGTAGTAACCGTACGTGTTCTGGTAGTTGGGGTGGCGCGACTCGACGAAGAACACCGTCTCAGCCGGGAGCTGAGCCTGGGTGAAGCTGCGCGACTCGGCCACGTCGCAGTTGGGCCACGGGCTGAGGAACAGGAAGTTCAGCGCGTAGTACGGGAACAGGTTCTGGTTGCGGTACCAGGCGTAGGGCCCGGAGCCGAAGATGTTGTTCGTGTCCGTCGCGCTGGGATCGACCATCAGACCCAGATTCTTGATGTAGGGCTGGATCTCCCAAACCCACGAGTCGGTCCGCTGGGTGGCGGTCGGGTTCGTCATGTACGTGTAGCTGCCGTTCATGAGCAGCGGGATGGCGTCGTCGTAGTCGCCTCCGTACATGATCGCCGCGAGGGCGATCTGCTTGTTGTTGCTCAGCGAGCTGATCTTCTTCGCGGCAGCCTTGGCCTGGGCGAAGACGGGGAACAGGATCGCCGCCAGGATCGCGATGATCGCGATCACGACGAGCAGTTCAATGAGGGTAAACGCTTTTCGTTTCATGTTTCTCCTAGTAGATATCGTAAGGCACGCTAAACAAATGAACCAAAGATGAAGGCAAGGATAGGGTGCCCTACCATTTCCTTTGACGCGCCTTAGCGCCAAAAGGTTCGTTTTGGATGCCGAATTGGAATTCAAGCCCGCGCGTGGTTTCCGTTTTCCGCCTCCGACCATGTAACAGAAAGCAATAGTGTAGACAACACTATCGATTTGTCACGAGGCGCCCAGACGGTCGCTCGACCGAACGGCCCTGGGTGGTTCCTCCCCTTCTACGCCGACGGGGCGTGGAGCGCTCCCTTCAGCGGGCGCGTTCGTGTTGGGCGAGGTGCGTCTGCACGATCTCGTCGGCCAGTTGGACGACCGTGGATTGGGGGTTGGCGCGCAGCTCGGCGAGCAGGCGGTCGACCGCGGCTTCGTCGACGGGCCCGACATACCGGTCGCCCACCTGGAGGACGGGGGCGCGGTCGCACGCGTCGAGGCACTCCACCTCTTCGAGGGTGAACATGCCATCCTCGGTGGTCTCTCCGTGGCCGATGCCGAGCTTTGCCTTCAGGTGCTCGTAGATCCCGTAGGCGCCGCACAGGTGGCACGAAAGGCACGTGCAGACCTCGATCTTGTGCTTGCCCGCCTTGTGCACGACGTTGTACATGGAATAGAACGTCGCGACCCCTTCGATCTCCGCGTAGCTGCGGTTCAATCGGAAGGCGACTTCGGCCAGGGCCTCGGGCACCAGGTTGCCGCCGTACTCGCGCTGCGCGATCCAAAGCGCGGGCAGGATGCACGCCTTGACCTCGGGGTAGTGCGACTTGAGCGCGTCGAGCTCGTGGACCGCCGCGTCGGAGAATCGAAGGGTGAGAGTTTCTGGAGCCGGGGCCTTGGGTCGCCCGTCGACGCCGCCGATGCGGAGGAGTTCGCTCATGGACCGCGCCAGTTTACCGTCCGCGGTCACTTCCCGGCCCGCGCGCGCGTACGAATCGGTAGTCATGGTGGTGCGTGTCGTGTTGGCGGTGCTCGGTCTCCTCGCGGCGCGCCCTTGTTTCGGGCAGTCGCCCGATGCGTTGCACGCCCTGATCGCCTTTCCCGATTTCGCCGTCCCGTACGAGCTCGATCTCGGCGCGCTCAACCGGATCTTTGAAGGGGCGCGTCTCGCCGAGCTGCGCTCGAAGGGCGCGCGGCGCACGCTGCCCGAAACCCTCGAACTCCTGTGGCGCACCACGGATCGCGACGCGGCCCGCGCCCTGGCCGAGGAGTCGCTTGGCAAGAACCCCGGCGCGCAGGACCGCGTCGCCGCCGAGGCGGTTCTGGGACGCATCGACGACGTGTCCTCCGCCTACGCTTCCCTGACGGGGGCGTCGCTCGCGGATCGGCGCGCTCGGGTCGCGATCGCGCAGCTCGAAGTGGAGCGCGTGCTGGGCGAGGTCTTGGGCCCCGCCGCCGGGGAGGGGTGGGCCCTCAGTCCGATGGCGGTCTTGGCGGTCGGCAAGATCATGCGGGATGTGCCGACGGCCACCGCAGAAGCGATCACCCGGGTCCGAGGAACGATCGACTCGCTGGCGGCCGACCTCGACCGACAGCTCGACGCATCGCCCCAGGACCTCGACGAGTACCGCGTGTGGCTGCGCTGCAAGAACCTGCAGACGACGCTCACGATGCTCGACACGCTCCTCAACGCGACGGTGGACCAGTGGGCGGAGAAGGTGCGGGCGCCCATGCTCGGGTTGCACGACCAGGCGTTCCAGCGTGCCTCCAAGACGGGGGATTTCGACGCCCTGGCCGAAGTGGTCGTCGGCTCCGCGGCGCTTGGCGCCCCCGGCCCTTCGGCCGCCGAGGGTTTCCAGAAGATGCTGGCCGCCGAAATCGCCGCCCTGGAGCAGGCGGCCGCCCAGCCCGACCAGCGGTTGGCCGCCCTTGTGGCGGGCGGCGCTCTCCGGTTCACCGTTCTCGGCGACGACGCGGGTGCGCTTAAGGCGCTGCGGTCCGCTTGGGAGGCGGGCGCCGAACGTCCGGAGTTGCGCAAGGCCCTGGCGTGGCCGTTGGTCGTGCTCTTCGCCTCCACCAGCGATTGGAAAGCCGGCCTCGAGTTCGTTCGTTCGGCACGCGCCCTGCTCGACGAACCGACCGTGACCCAGATCGAGGCAAAGTTTCTCTTCGAAGTGGGGTCGTACGAAGAAGCCGGAATCGCCGTGGCCAGAATCGATCGCGAGTCTCTCGTGCTCTGGCGCTCGCTGGCACTGGCGACCATCGCCGCGCGGCGCGCCCCCGACGAGGCGGCGCTCAAGGCCGTGGCGGAGGAGTACAACCGGTTGCTTCCGCTCCTCCTCGCCGGGGACGACGAAGGCCGCAAGGCCGACGCGATGTTTCTCGCGGGAATCTTGGCGGGGCTTTTGAACGACCGGGAGGGGGCGCAGGTCGCCTTGGCCGTGCTCGAGCTTCGGGAAGGGAAGTCCGCCCGTGCGCAGGCCCTGTCCAAGGCCCTCGGTCTCGGCTAGCGGTCGATCTCGCCCAGCACGATGTCGATCGAGCCGATGATCGCGATCACGTCGGCGATCAGCCGCCCGATGGCGAGGACCTCGAGGGATTTGAGGTTCATGAACGACGAGGGGCGCTCGTGCCACCGGTACGGCCGGTTCGTGCCGTCGCTGATCACGTAGAACCCGAGTTCGCCCTTGCTGCCCTCGATCCCCGCGTACGCCTCGCCCACCGGCGGGTGGTAGCCCTCGGTGAAGAGCTTGAAGTGGTGGATGAGCGACTCCATCGACGAGTCGAGTTCCGCTCGCGGGGGAGGGGCGATCTTCCGGTCCGAAGTGGCCCAGCCGCCCTCGGGAAGCCCGTCGATGGCCTGTTCGAGGATGCGGCAGCTCTCCTTCATCTCGGCGATGCGGACGAGGAACCGATCGTAAACGTCTCCGTTCGAGCCCACGGGGACCTGGAAGTCGAAATCCTCGTAGCACGAGTAGGGGTTGCTCTTACGAAGGTCCCACGGCACGCCGCTCGCTCGGGCGATCGGCCCCGAGCAGCCCAGCTCCAGGGCCTGCTTGCCGCTGAGGATGCCCACGTCGAGCGTCCGCTCCTTCCAGATCGGGTTCTCGACGAGGAGATTCTCCACCACGGCCAGTTCGCCGGGGAACGTCTTGAGGAAGCTGCGCAGCTTGGGCTCGAACCCTTCCGGCATGTCGCCGCGGAGCCCGCCGGGGACGATCCAGCTCGGCATCATGCGCACACCGGAGAACATTTCGAACAGATCGAGGATCTCTTCGCGCTGCTGCATGATGTAGAAGAACGGCGTCATGGCCCCAAGATCCAAGCCGTGGGTTCCCAGCCACACGCAGTGCGAGGCGACGCGGCTCAGTTCGGCGAGGATGACCCGCAGATACTGGGCTCGGCGGGGAATCTCGCATCCCAACAGCTTCTCGACCGCCAACGCGTGGGCGAGGTTGTTGCCGTTCGCGTTGAGGTAGTCCATGCGGTCGGTCATCACGACGCACTTGTGGTACTGCTGGTACTCGGCTTCCTTCTCCATGCCGGTGTGGAGGTAACCGATCTGGCACTTGCACGCGATGATCGTCTCGCCCTCGAGTTCGCAGATCACGCGGAGCACGCCGTGCGTCGAGGGGTGTTGGGGCCCCATGTTGACGACCATCGTGTTTTCGCCGGTTCGCTGAAAGACGGTCTCGGTGCTGGGAAGGAAGGTCTTGGCCATGGGTCTGAAGCCCGCTCAGAGGCAATCCGATGTTACCTGGAGGTGCGACGCCCGCCGGACGGGCGTGCTCCAGACAGGTGGGTGCACGTGGGTGCCACGCCCGCCGGACGGGCGTGCCCCGGACAGGTGGGTGCACGTGGGTGCCACGCCCGCTGGACGGGCGTGCTCCGGACGGGCGAGGGGCACCCGGTCCCGTTAGGAGCTGGCCGAGGCTGCCGGTCGATCCGTCGACGTGTTGCGTACGAGGAATGCGTGCTTCTTGCCGTCGGGCGTGGCGACGACGTACACGGAGTACATCGCGTTCGCCTCGATCCTGCCGCCGACCGCATCGGCCAAGCCGTTCCCGGCGAGGGTGTACTCCCCGGCGGGAAGTTCGAGCGTCTGGGTCGGAGGGTCCACGGTGAACGATCCGGCTCCCGAGAGGGAGATCTCACCGGAGGGCGCGCTGCCGTCGAGGTTGACGAAGTGCACCTGGACGTTCGGGCCGGGCCCCCACTTGGTCGCGTCGCCGACCACGGCCTCGCTGGCGATCGCGTCTCCGTCGTTGTAGACGACCAGCGTTACGCGGTCGTCGGTAGGCACTTCGACCTCGAACGATGCCGCAGGCTTGTCGTCCACGAGGAGGGCGATCGTCTGCTTCTTGCCGGAGCCGATCGGCCGGAACATCGAGGCCGTGCCGAAACCCACGTGCTCGTCGAGCGTGAAGTTGGTCCACATCACCTTGAACGATTGGTCGGTGAGATTGAGAATCCGGACGAAGCCTGGCGCGGGGCGGTTGCGGATGCGCGCCAGCGCCTCGTCTTCCTCCGAGGAGGCGCAACCCGCCGCGAGCAGAAGAAGGCCGAGCAGGGCGAAAGCGTGGGCAGATCTCATGGCGTCACCTCTCAGGATGCCAAGTCAAGGTTCCCCCTGGAAGGGGCCCGGCCCACGGTTCCAGGGGGCGAGGGCCGTATCAACTTAGAGGGGAGTCTGGGACGCGGCCCCTCCTGGTGTGTTGTTGTCGCCGGGGTTCGACGGATCCGGTTTCTGGCCATTGACGGTCGGGGTCTCCGTCGTCGGTTCGTCGCCGCCGCCACACCCGATGGCTACCAAACCAAGGCTGAGAAGCGCAAGGAATACAAGCAGGTGTTTCATCTTGTGGAATTTACCTCCCATACGAGGCGGTCATCTTGATCTGACACCAGCCTGCAGGTGGAGAAGTGTTCGGTGCAATGCCCTCGATGAACACGGAACGGCGCACTGTCCCGTAGACATGCATTCATGACCCATCGAGAGGATGGACCACAGAATCCGTCCTCAGAGTGTCACGTGATGTACTACTCGGCCTGGAGCGGACAACTTGCTCCGGTCCATACGGTGAAGTGGCGGTGTTGGCCACTGAGTAGCTCCTCGCTCAGACCCCTAGGCAACTATGGTTGGCACAGAGGATTGTCAGGTGGCTCCTCGAGATAGACCTCGTCGTACTTCCCAAACGGGATACAGATGTAGTTTCCTCCAGGACACTGCCAGACTCGATACTGATAAAAGCGACAGTACCAATTGGTTCCCAGTGCAGAGCCGGAATATCGAATTCCAGAGTAGTCGCCAATAAGGGTGGCCTCCGCGCAGAGCGTCTCACTCGTACATGGCTCACAGATATCTACCGCAGAAACTCGCCGGGACACCATGCCAAAGACCGCGGTGATCAGACACGCGAGGCAACAAAACACCATTCTTCTGTACATACGCTGTTCTCCAGTACCTCCCGCATGACGTCGGCCAGCAGGATGTTACGGTCATTATCATATAACCACCAACATATCTATGTCAATAGTTGTTTAGCCAATCTTCACAGATCAGAGTTCGAATCATCGCGTGTGCACTCCACCACGGAATCTGGACGAACGAAACGATGCCACACGTGGGTGATCCGACTGTCCTCGGTGGCTGCATACCGGAAACGGCACCGGCTGGACATCAAAGTGGACCGCCCGGAGTCCTGCTCGCTCCCCCCGCCCCCTCCCGGGGCTGGCACGATGAGTGACTCTCGTAACTGAAGTCATGATCTGGTTGAACGCGCAAAGTGTGACAAGGGATGAGCCGACAGGGGTAATGGACCACCGAACCGCACGTGCTTCGTGCATTTACTGCCATGTAGTTGGCTGGCAGGGTTGGTGCCGTGGCCAGAGGCATAAGCTGGTCGTGGGCCCTTCGTACACCGCCACATCGGTGGTCATCGGTTTGAGTTTCTTGGGCGGGCGCGGCTTGGGCCCACCGTTTCGTCTGCGCAGCCACTGCAAAGAGAATCGCGGCGAGTATTGCGATGATCGCGATGTCCGGGCGGAGATCGATGAGCGTCAAGGCTCTTCGCATGAGAGCACGGTCTTGCGAATAGGCTGGTGATGCACAACCGCTCTAGCCTCCAACCCCCGATCCGCCCTGTGTTTCTGGTGGTTGGTCACTGGTATGCGAGTATCTAGTCGGGGGACAATCGGGCCTCGATTGGAGCCAGGATCCAAACACCAATAGCCCCGAAGGCCCTGACGGACCCCCGGGACTTGGACGACGACTCCTAGCTGAAGTCGTAATCCGGTCGGAAGAGCCAAGCGTGGCAGAGATTCCACCAGTAGCTGTTGGCGCTGCCGGTGGCCGTGTAGTTGGTCCACGGATCGGTGCGGTAGTCGGTCGCTCCGGGAGCGATCGTCGCCCCGACGCGTCGAAACTTGGCGTGCGTATCGGTCATCGACCAGTTCTGCCCGCCCTTGTACAGCCAGTACGAGCTGGCCGGGTACTCGAACGTCAGGTAGAAACCACCGGTTGCCCCGTTCCCGCCGTTAGCCGTCGAACAGCCCGTGCTGCCGCGCGGCGTGTAAACGCACGGCTGCCCCGCTGTGGGGCAAGCCAGGGCCGGATTGGCGAAGCCGGTGCCGAGACCGACCCGGTTGCCGTTCGCCGCGGTGAACAGCGGGAGGTTGGACGGGGAAGCGACCGCGGTGGCGCTCCAACCGTGCAGGAACCCGTTGTACGCATAGGTCGTCGTGCCCTTGATCTTGCCTGCAGCCACCGGCACGGTCGGCTGATAGACGTAGACGGACTGGCTTGGAGCCGCCATGATCGCGTCGTTCTTCACGTACGGCTGGATCGTGTTCATCACGAAGGTTCGCGAGTAGTCCACGCGCTCCGGAGGCGTGGGCGTGGACGCCCAGTCCGCTGGAACGTACTTGCCGTAGTTGTAGCCGATCTGCCCGGTGGCGGGGTTGATGCCGTGGCCGAGGGGCATGAGATCGTCGTAGTCCGCGTCGTACATCGCGACCGCGGTGGCCAACTGTTTGACGTTGCTCAGGTCGGAAGCAGCCTTGGCCGACTCCTTCGCCTGAGCGAACACGGGGAAGAGGATCGCGGCCAAGATCGCGATGATCGCGATGACCACGAGGAGTTCGATAAGCGTAAAGGCTTTTCGCATGATTGCTGGATTCCTCCTTATGACACTTGAGACGATTTCACTGTACAGCAAGTCACGGGATTTCCAACAGGGGATTTCCTCCAACATCTCCAAAACCGAACCATGAAGTTCCTCACACGATCGGCGGGGTTGGCCGAACGCGTGGGGAGTCTAGTGTAGTGTCTCACTAGTTTCCCAGCGGGCCGTGGCGAAAGGCGCAAGAGGCACCCCTCTCCCCCAGAGGGGCGAGGGGCCCGGAGGGCCCAACCGGGGCCTCGCTGCCCTGAGATTATTGAGACACTACACTAGGTTCAAAGCAAGGAGAACGTCCTGGGGCGAAGGGAAGGGTCATGCAATGGGCGCAAGTCCACGATAGGCGGACTGCGGCGGGTCCAATGCCCCACCAGGGCCGCGTCGGTTACCTGCCCGAGACCTCGTCGGACCCCGTCTTGCCCTCGAAACTCTCGCCGGCGTGGGGGCGCGCGATGTCCTCGACGGCCGGGCCGCGGTCTCCCTTGTCGAAGAGGACGTCCTCTCCTCCTAGGGGGTACTCCTTCCGAAGGGGGTAGCCCGCCCAATCGTCGGGAAGCAGGAACCTCTGGTCTTGCTCGTTGCCCTCGAACACGACTCCGAACAGGTCGTTCACCTCGCGCTCGGGGTACTCCGCGCCGAGGAACACGTGCTTGCAGGTGGGGACCGTCTGGCCGTCGTCCACGCCGACCTTCACGAACACGCGCGAGGCGTGCTTGAGGGACATGAGGTTGTAAACCACCTCGAACCGCTCGACGAAATCCCGCTCGTGCTTCCACGTGCTGTAGTCCACGCCAAGGCACTCGCTGAAGTAGACGTACTGCAGCTCGGGGTCTTCCTTGAGGAGCGCGAGCACGTCGGCGACGGATTCGCGCCGCACGCACAGGAACAAATCGCCGCGCGACTCCTTCACTTTGAGCAAAGCGTCGCCGAAACGGGCGCGCACCTTGTCGATCTCGATCCGGTCGAGGGGCGCTTCGGCGGCCATCAGCTCGCCACCGCCATGTCCGCCTCGCCCTGGGCCCGCGTGCGCTCGGGAAGCGAGATCGTCTCGTCCCAGTTGATCGCACCGACGCGGATCGCATAGACGTAGCCGAGCACCCACGTGGACATGTAGAGCAGCATCTCGAAGAAGCTGAACACCACGTACGTGGTGTCGCCGGCCCTGGCGGCGGGCAGGAACGTCGTCATCCAGCCCCAGAGAAAGACGACTTCGATGTCGAACAGGATGAACAGCATCGCGACGAGATAGAACTTGATGGGGAACCTCTCGTGGATGTCGCCGACGGGCTCGACGCCGCACTCGTAGGGCGCGGATTTGTAGGGGGTGACCTTCTTGGGGCCGAGCACCCAACTCAGCGTGACCATCGCGGTGGAGATCAAGGCCGCGACCGCGATCAGCAACAGAACGCCCAGATAGCCTTCGAGCACGCCGAAAGTGTACCCACCGCGCCACGGAGGATAAACTGCGCCGAATGGAGTTCCGCGATGCGCTCGAGCGGGTGGTGACTGGCGGCCACCTCGACGCGCGCCAGTCGTCCGAACTGATGCGGTTCCTCGTCGGCGGCGACGCCGGCCCCGCGCAGATCGGCGCGATCCTCGCGGCGCTGCGGGCCAAAGGATGCACGGGCGAGGAGCTCGCGGGATTCGCCCAGGTGTTGCGGGAGAACGCCACGCCCGTGGACGCCCCCAGGGAACGTCTGGTGGACACGTGCGGAACCGGGGGCGGGCGCCCGACGTTCAACCTCTCGACCGCCTCGGCGATCGTGGCGTCGGCCGCGGGAGCTCGCGTCGCGAAACACGGCAACCGCGCCGTCACCAGCCTGTGCGGCAGCGCCGACGTGCTCGAAGCGGCCGGTGTGCGGCTCGAGATCGAGCCGGCAAGGGCGACGGAGCTGTTGGGAAACCTCGATCTGGCCTTTCTTTTTGCCCCGGCGCTGCACCCGACGATGCGTCTCGTGGGTCCGGCGCGGCGGGAACTGGGGGTCCGCACGGTGTTCAACCAACTGGGGCCGCTCGCCAATCCCGCGGGCGCGCCGAGGCAGGTGATCGGCGTGTACGACGAGACGCTCCTGGAGCCGATGGCGGACGCCCTGGTCCTGTTGGGCGCGGAGCGAGCCCTGGTCGTGTGGGCCGAGGAGGGGATGGACGAGGTCTCCCCATGCGGGCCGACGCGCTGGGAGGGCGTCGCGGACGGCGAGCGAACCTCGGGCCGCTGGAGCCCGGACAGCTTCGGGCTGGACCCGCTTCCACCGGCCGCGCTGGCCCCGGGCGAAACGCTCGAGCGGAGCGCCGCCATTCTCTGGGAGGCGATTTCGGATCCCGATTCCGCGCGATGCGCAGCCCTGCTTCCGGGGGCGGCCGCCACCCTTTGGTGCGCGGGGGTGGTCCCCGACCTGCGGGAAGGCGTGGCCCTTGCGCTCCAGGCCGTCGCGTCCGGTGCGGCACGCGCGCGCCTCGCCTCGTACGCGGAGGCGTCCCACCAGCCATGAACCGGCTCGCGCAGATTCTCCAGACCAAGCGCGCCGAGCTCGTCGAAGCGATGGCGGCGACGCCCCTTGCGGCGTTGGAGTCCCGACTGGCCGCCAGCCCGCCTCCCCGCGGCTTTCTCGCCGCGCTGGAGCGAGCCCAGCCCGGCCCGGCGCTGATCGCCGAAGCGAAGAAGGCCAGCCCTTCGCGCGGGCTCATTCGACCCGATTTCGAGGTCGTATCGGTCGTCCGCGCGTACGAGTCCGCGGGCGCCCATGCGCTCAGCGTGCTGACCGACGCGACGTTCTTTCAAGGAAGCAACGACAATCTCGTTCGGGCAAGGGAGGCCACCCGGCTTCCGGTTTTGCGCAAGGATTTCACGCTCGAACCTTATCAAATCGTGGAGTCTCGGGTCTTGGGGGCGGATGCCGTGCTGCTGATCGTCGCGGCGCTTTCCGAGCCGGCCCTTGTCGAAATGCACGCCCTGGGGCGCTCGCTGGGCATGGACGTGCTGGTCGAGGTCCACGACGAGGACGAGGCGGAGATCGCCCTGCGCCACGGATTTCCGCTGATCGGGGTGAACAACCGCGACCTGTCGACGTTCGCCACGGACCCCGGCACGTCGTCGGCGCTGGTGCCGCGTTTGGCCCGGCACGCGTTCGTGGTCAGCGAGAGCGCGTTGGAGAGCGCGGAGGACGTGACGCGCGCGCGCGCGTCGGGCGCGCGGGCGGTGCTGATCGGCACGGCGTTCTGCGCGGCGCCCGACATCGAGCCGAAGGTGCGCGAGGTGATGGGTTGGTGACGCGCGTGAAGGTGTGCGGGGTGACGCGCTTCGACGATTGCGAGGTCGCGCTCGATGCCGGGGCCGACGCGCTGGGTTTCGTGATGGAGGCGGGCAGCCCCCGCCGCCTGCACGACGCGTCTTTGCCGGCCGCGGTGGGACCGCTTGCCCTTTGCGTCTCCGTTTACGGCGTCTACCTTCCCGGCACCGAGGTCTGTCCGTGGGTGCAGTGCTCCTCGGGGACCCCGGACGCGGCCTTCATCCGAGCCGTTCGCCTGAGACCCGAATCGACCGTGGAGTCCGTGCTCGCGCAGCTTGGCGACGAAATCAGTAAGCCGGCCGCGGTGCTGCTCGACGCGTTCGACGGCGCGGTGGCGGGGGGCACGGGCCGCCTCGTGGACTGGGGCTTGGCCGCCGAACTCGTGCAGGCCCTTCCTCTTCCCGTGATTCTGGCGGGCGGCCTGGGGCCGGAGAACGTGGGTGAGGCCGTACGCAAGGTTCGGCCCTACGGGGTGGATGCCAGCAGCGGCCTGGAAGTTTCGCCCGGAATCAAGAGTCACGAGCGGGTGCGCGCGTTCGTCCTCGAAGCCAAAGGCGCCTAGGGAAACATAAAAAGTGCGGGAACGCTGAAAGGAGAGCAAAGCACGTTCCCGCAAGGCTTCGTCCAAGACCTGGCCCTTCCGTCGCTTGCGCGTCCTTGCGAGGGCCTCGGTTTCTTGGCGCGCTGACATTATAGACGTTGAAAGTCATAACAAACGTCTCATATTTTCGATTACATGTAACACTTTTCCACTACATTCTGGGGACGATTTCCCCATCGCGCGCGTTGAGTGGGGTGTGCAGGAGAGGCAATCGTCGGGTTTTCCAACCCGCTGGTATACTCTCGCGGAACCGACAGGAGGTGCGCGCGCTTGGCCGCAGCCATTGTTACGAAACAGCTCACGAAAAGCTACAAATCTCGATCCGCGGGCGTCGTCAACGTTGTAGACCATCTTGATCTCGTCGTCGAAGAGGGCGAGATTTTTGGTTTCTTGGGGCCCAACGGCGCCGGGAAGACGACGACGATCAAGATGCTTCTGGGCATCATCTACCCGACCTCGGGCGAGGCGTACGTGCTCGACAAAGAGATCGGGGACATGGACGTGCACCGCGTCATCAGCTACCTTCCGGAGCGCCCGTACTACTACGAGCACATGACCGGCTTGGAGCTGCTGAAGTTCTACGGCTCGCTTTTCGGAATCGACGACGTGGAGAAGTGCCAGCGGCTGCTCGAGAAGGTCAACCTCGCGGGCGACGCGACGAAGACGATCTCGCAGTACTCGAAGGGCATGCAGCAGCGGGTCGGGCTCGCCCAGAGTCTCCTGAACGACCCCAAACTCCTGTTTCTGGACGAGCCGACGGGCGGCTTGGACCCCATCGCGCACACGGAAATCCGCGACCTGATCCTGCAGTTCCGGGACGAGGGGCGCACCGTGTTCATCTCGAGCCACGAGTTGAGCGAAGTCGAGCGCATCTGCGATCGCGTCGCGATCATCAACCGAGGCAAGATCGAGCGCCAGGGGTCTTTGGACGACCTGCTGCGCGGCGGTCGGATCGAGATCGTGGCCGACGGCATCGACAAGGAGTTTGCGGACTCGGTCAAGCTGAGCGACGACAGCATCGTCTCGTTCAGCGGCGAGCGCCTGATCGTGGACATGCCCGAAGAGCAGGACGTGAACGGCCTGCTCGATTCGATCCGGTCGAAGAAGGGCCGGGTGGTCAGCGTGATCCCCCGTCGCCGCCGGTTGGAGGACCTCTTCGTCGAGACGGTCCGCAACGTGAAGATTTAGGAGAATGCTTTGAAACCCATCTGGTCCATTGCGACAACGACCGTCGGCGAAGCGATTCGGCGCCGGGTGTTGCTCATCATCCTGCTGATCGGTTTGTTGATCCTCACGATCGCGCCCGGTCTGTCCGTGCTGACCGCGCGGTCGGAGACGACGACGCTGATCAGCATGATGTACGCGGTCCTTCAGGGGGTCAGCGCGCTGATCGCGATCATCCTCACGGTGTACATGATCCCGAACGAGATCGAGCGGCGCACGATCTACACGATTCTCTCCAAACCGGTGCAGCGGTGGCAGTTCCTGGTCGGCAAGTACCTGGGCGCGGTGTTGGCGCTCGCGCTGATGATGGGTCTGATGAGCGCGGTGATGCTGGGCGTCTTCTACTTCCAGCAGCAGCCGGACATGGCGAAGATGGCCGAGCTGGCCAAGGGGCCGATCCTCTACTTCGTTCAGATGTGCCTGCTCGCCGCGGTGGCGATCTTCTTCTCGACGTTCACCACGCCGATCGTGAACTTCTTCCTCTCGACGGGCCTGTACGCGGTCGGAACCGTGCTGAATCCCGTCTACGACACGTTTGCGTCCACCAATTCGAACCAGTTCATCAAAACCGTCGCGCAGATCATCACGACCGTGCTGCCGAACTTCGGCAACTACAACGTGCAGAACCCGATCATCAACCCCGGGCAGATCATCGCGAACGAGACCGTGTTCTATCTGAACGCCACGGTGTACGGCGTGTTCTACATCTCGGTCCTGCTGGTGGCGGGCATCCTGATCTTCGACCGGAGGGAGGTCTGATCCGATGAGGGGAACCAAGCCTCTGGTCGGGGCGCTGGTCGTGTTGTTTCTCGCGCAGGCGCTGCTGTGCAACTACGCGCTGCGCGACAAGTGGAACAAGGACTTCGGGCCGGGTTCGGGCAAGGGCCTCGTGCACGCGAACTCGTCCCCCGAGCAGGTGCTCCTGCAGCTCTTCGGCTTGCGCGAGTTCGCCGCGGGCATTCTCTGGGTCAAGGCCGATTCGTTCTTCGAGACGGGGAACTACGACGCGATCCTCCCCATCATCCGGCTCGTGACGTGGCTCGACCCCAAGCAGATCGACGTGTACGCCACGGGCATGTGGCACCTGGGCTACAACTTCACCGACGAGGAGCAGCGCTCCGACCGCCGCTACATCCCTTCGGCGCTCGCGCTCGGCAAGGAGGGGGCGGCGCAAAACCCCAACACGTACGAGATGTTCTTCGAGACGGGTTGGATGTGGTACCACAAGATCGACGACGACTACTTCCAGGCTGTGAAGTGGATGAAGGAGGCCCAGCAGAGGCCCGACATGCTTGCGGCCCGTAAGAACCTGCTGGCCGGCGCCCTCGAGCGCGACGGGAAGATCGAGGAGTCGCTCATGACGCGGTACAAGCTTCTCGACGAAGCGAACGAGCGCTTGAAGAAGGACCCCGCGTACGGCAACATGACGATGCGGGACACGATCGAGAACAACATCGACACGATGCTCATCCGCATGTCGCAGCGCGGCGTGTTCGCTCGGGAGCGCAACGACGGAAGCTTTGAGCGCCTCCCCTACGACGTCAAGCCGCCCTTCGAGACCGGCTTCAGCGTGAAGGTCACGGTGGAAGACCCCCGCATCATCCGCTTCGAGGGAACGTGGAACGTGCTTCCCGTAGGCACCCGCATCCGTGCGATCGTGCGCGACGCCAACTACCCGGGGGCCAAGCTCGCCGAGCTGGATTGGGACTCGCAGAGCAACGTGGACCTCGACCCGCCGCGCGATCTCACGTACATGCAGGAGCAGTTGTTCGTGAAGAACCGCCGCTTCAACCGGCGCGTGGACATGAGCAAGGACCCCACGATGTATCCGTTCACGACGGACAAGTACCTCGTGGAGTTCTACTACAACCCGCGCAGCGCGGCCGTGCACATCCAGGACAAGTTCGGTTGGAACGGCGAGGGCATGACGGACGCCAACTACCTCCGCTTGGACGTCCGGCCGGACCAGCGCGTCGTCTACACCACGCTCACGCTGACGCGAGACCAGATTCTCCGTCGCGGCGAGTGGCAGGATCGCGTGCCGATCGTGAAAACGCCCAACTACGTGGAGCAGAAGGGTGCCGGGATCGAGGACGAGATGTTCGCGGTGCCGAGTATGATGGCGGAGCCGGCGAAACCTCCTCCCGGAGGCTAGCGGGCAAGGAAACAGGCTCGGTGCTGGACCGGCGGAGTGCTACAATTGAGGCAGTCCGCCGGGAACTGCGCGGCAGCAGGACGGTGAACCCCGCCAGGACCGGAAGGTAGCAACGGTAAGCCGCACCTCTGTGCGACGCACCCTTCCCGGCATTGGAGCCCGTTTCCCTTGGCCTATCTCTCCCTTTACCGCAAATACCGCAGCCAGACCTTTTCGGATCTGGTGGGCCAGGAGCACGTGGTTCGGACCCTGCAGAACGCGATCGCGTCGGGCCGCATCGCGCACTCGTATCTGTTCACCGGTCCCCGGGGAACGGGGAAGACCTCGACGGCGCGGCTGCTCGCCAAGGCGTTGTGTTGCGAGAAAGGGCCCCTCGCAGAGCCGTGCAACGAGTGCCACCTTTGCCTGGCGATCACCGAGGGCTCGCTGATGGACGTCGTCGAGATCGACGCCGCCAGCGAGTCGGGCGTGGAAGACGTGCGCGAGTCGATCGTCGAGGTGGCGGAGTACCGGCCTTCGCTCGCCCGCTACAAGGTGTTCATCATCGACGAGGTCCACGATCTCTCGTCCCGCGCGTTCGACGCGCTGCTCAAGACGATCGAGGAGCCTCCGCCCCACCTCATCTTCATCTTGGCGACGACCGAGTTCCACAAGGTGCCCTCGACGATCCGCTCGCGTTGCCAGAAGTACGAGTTCCACCGCGGCTCCGTGCAGGACGTCGAGACGCGGCTCCGCCACGTGGCCGAGGCGGAGGGGGCGTCGATCGAGCCGGCCGCGCTCACCGCGCTGGCCCGCATGGCCGACGGCGGGTATCGCGACGCGCTCACTCTGCTCGAGCAGGCCGTGCTGAGTGCGGAGGGCACCGTGACGCTGCAGCACGTCTACGACCAGTTGGGTCTGATCGCGGACGAGTCCGTGGACGCCCTGCTGATCGCCATGCGCGAGGGCGATGTGCCCGCGCTGATGGACCAGTTGGGAGAGCTGGCGCGTCGCGGGCGCGATCCGCGCTCGATCCTCGAGTCCCTCCTTTTCCGCTTGGCGGACCTGACGCGCGCCGCATACGGCGTGGCCGTCGGGGCCGAATCGGATGCCGGGAGGGAGGCCGCGACCCGCGAAACCGCGGCCCGCGTGGGCCGCGATCGGTTGCTCGGCCTCCGCTCGGCGCTGGCCGACGCCCACAAGACGCTGCGCGACATCACGCTGCCGCGCCTGTGGCTCGAGGCCGAGCTCATCCGCCTCGCCACCGTCCCCGAAACCCCCGTGACGGTCGCCGCAGCCAGCGTGCGGGAGGCGCCGCCAGCCGTCCAACCCGCGGCGCAGACCGCCCAAGCTCCGGCAAAGGCGGCCCCGCCCGCCGAAGCCGAGGCGAAGGCGGTCGATCCCAAGCTGGCCAAGGCTTCCAAGGTGTGGCAGACCGTCGTGCACGATCTGAGCGAGGTGTCGAAGTCGATGGCGATGCGCCTGGGCGGGTCGCGCGTGACGCAACTCGAGGGCAAGGTGCTGACGATCGAGTTCGACCGCCAACTCGACCGCGACTGGGTCGTCGACCACGCGAAGCGCCTGGCGGCCATCCAGGCGAAGCTCGGCGAGCACACGAAGGGCGAGCTGACCGTGGAGTTCACCGCCCGCAAACGGTCCTCGGCCGCCGACGACGAGGTCCGCACGGTAGAATTGCCCGCAGAAGGACCGCGGCTGCACAAGATGGCCCAGGAGATCTTGGCGCCGGGCACGGACTAGGAGCGACGCAGAAAGCATGAAACTTCCCAAAGGATTCGGCGGCCAGGGCTTTTCCGGCATGATGAAACAGGCGCAGGACGCCATGGCGCGCGCCCAGAGCCTCGAGGAGGAGCTGGCGGCCCAGCGGCTGGAGATCGACAAGGGCCCGGTCAAGGCGACGTTCAGCGGAACGGGCGAGCTGATCCAGTTGCGCATCGATCCCAGCGTGGTCGATCCCGAGGATGTCGAGGTGCTCGAGGACCTGGTGACGGGCGCGATCCGGGACGGGTTCACGCAAGCGACCGACCTTCGGAACGCCCGCGTCCAGGAGATCATGCCCAAGATCCCCGGAATGTAGATGCTGTTCGCGCGGCCCCTTGCCGAACTCATCGCGGAGCTTGAGCGGCTTCCCGGCGTCGGGCCCAAGTCCGCCCAACGCCTCGCGTACCACCTGCTGCGCGTCACCGACGCAGAGGCGTTTCGCCTTGCCGATGTGATCAAGTTGGCAAAGCAAAACTTGCGCTTTTGCGCTCGATGCCAGAACGTGAGCGAGCAGGAGCTGTGTGAAATCTGCTCGAATCCGAGGCGGGACCCGATGCAGATCTGCGTGGTGGGCGAGCCGCGCGACATCGCGGCGATCGAGCGGGTGAACGAGTTCAAGGGCGTGTACCACGTGCTGCACGGCCTCCTCAGCCCGATGGACGGAGTCGGCCCCGAGCAGCTTCGGGTGAAGGAGCTTCTGGAGCGGCTGCGGGACGACGTCACCGAAGTGATCGTGGCCACCAATCCCACGACCGAGGGAGACGCGACCGCGCTCTACCTGGCGAAGCTCATCAAACCGGCCGGGATCAAGATCACGCGCCTCGCGCACGGCATGCCCGTGGGGGGCGAACTGGACTACGCGGACTCGGCCACCCTGCTCAGCGCTTTGGAGTACCGGCGCGAAATGTAGGTGCCGGGAATCGGGAATCGGGAATCGGGAATCGGGAACGGGAATCGGGAATCGGGAATCGGTTATCCCTTGAGGGTTTCCAAAACTTGTTCCGCGTGCTCTGCGGGTTTGACCTTCCGCCATACGTGCGTCACCACGCCCGTTTCGTCCACGAGGAACGAGCTGCGTTCGACGCCCATGTACTTCTTCCCGTACATCGACTTCTCGACCCACACGCCGCACGCCTCGCAGAGCGCCTTCTCCTCGTCCGCCAGCAGTGGGAACGGCAGGCTGTACTTGTCGATGAACTTGCGGTGCGACTTGGGCGAGTCGGGACTCACGCCGACGACATGTACCCCTTTGAACTTGGGAAAGGAGTCGCGCAGGTCGCACGCCTGGGCCGTGCAGCCGGACGTGTCGTCCTTGGGATAGAAGTAGAACAACGTCTTCTTGCCTTCGAAGTCGGCGAGCGTGCGGACTTTGCCGTCCTGGTCGGGGAGGGAGAAACTGGGGAACGGGGAGCCTTCTTCAATCATGGGGGTTGTCTTCCTTCTCATCCGGGCGCCGATCGAGCAGCATCGCGTGCATGAGGTCCACCCGCAGTACCACCCCTGCCAGGCGGCCGTCCTCGACGACCGGCAGAAGGGTGAGTCCGCTGCTGATCATCGTGTGGAAGGCCTCGCCGATTTCGGTGTCGGGCGATGCCACCCGGGGGTCCTTGCTCGCGTAGACGAGGGCGGGCTCGGCGCCGAGTCCGGTCATGTTGTCCCGGGTCAGTGACGCGCGGCACACGTCTCCCTCGGTAATCACGGCCAGGGGCGCCCGTTCTTCGTCGACGATCACGAGCGCGGGGAACTGGTACACGTCCATCTTGTCCACCGCGTCCCGCACCGTGCTCTCGGGCCATAGGGTGGGGATGTGGGCGTGCAGAACCTCGCGCAACGTCATGCCGACCCAGTTTACATGCCGCCTCTCCAGAACAAACCAAAAACCACAAACCAAGGTAGTATCGTCACATAAGGGTATCGAAAGGCCCGAAATGACGAAAGCTATACTCCGGACACCATGCGAATCGACGCGGCGATCATCGGCGGAACGGGAGTGGGAGAGCGCCTTCTTGCGCTTGGCGGAAGCCCGGTTCACGTGCCCACCTCTCGGGGCATGGTGCGGGGGCGCCTCCTCGACCTGGAGGGTCGATCGGTGATGCTTGCCAGCCGCCACTCCGCGGGCCATAAGGTGCCTCCGCACCGCGTCAACTTCGCCGCGGTGGCGCTGGCGATGAAAGCCCTGGGCGCCCGGGCCGTGTTTTCCACCGCTGCGGTCGGGAGCTTGCGCGGCGATTGGCCGCGGGGCACGTTCGCGGTTCCGAACGACTTCCTCGACGTGACGGGGCGGAACGCGACGCTGTTTGACGACCGGGTCGTGCACACGGACTTCAGCGAGCCGTTTGCCGAATCCGCTCGGCACCGCCTCCTCGAGGGTGCGGCCGCGGCGGGCGTGCCGGTGCATCCGTCCGGCGTCTACGTGTGCGGAAACGGCCCGCGTTACGAAACCGGGTTCGAAATCGACCTCTACCAACGCGCCGGGGGCGACGTGGTCGGCATGACCGCGGCCACCGAAGCCATCGTGATGCGGGAGGCCCGGGTGCCTTACGCGTGCCTGTGCGTGGTGACCAATCTGGCGGCGGGCATGGAGTCCGAGCCGCTCGACCACCAAGACGTCGTGCGCGAGATGGAGCAGGCGGGAGAGCAGGCGGTGAAGGTGCTGACCGAGGCCGTGAAGGGGCTCGAGCCGTGACCGTCGCGCGCCGCACGTTCGCGCTGCTCCTTGCGATGACCCCGGGCGTGGGTGGCAAAGGGGTCGTGCGGGTGCTGGCGCGCAACGACCTTCTCGGCCGTTCGGCCGAGGAGTTCCTCCAGCTCTCGGAAGAGGCCTTGCGCGAGGAGTACCGCCTCTCGGCCAAACCCGCGCGGACGCTTGCCCAGGCGGCGCCGCGCAAGCTCGTGGACGACGTTCGCCGACTCGAAGAGCGTCTCGATCGGCTGGGGGTCTCGCTGGTGACGGCGGCGGACGCGCACTACCCCGTGCGCGTCGAGGAGATGGACCCCCAGCCGCCCGGCGTGCTCTTTCTCTACGGGAACGCCAAGCTGCTCCAAAGCCGCACCTTCGCGGTGCTGGCCTCGCGAGGGACGCCCCCACGCACGCTGGACGTCTTGGAGGAGCGCGTCGAGAAGGGCGTGCTGGACGCCGAGGTCCTGGTCAGCGGCCACGACCGTCCGGAGTATCAGCGCGCGGCCGTCGTGCCGCTGCGGTGGGGCTCCCCGCGCGTCTTGTGCCTGGACCGCGGCCTCTTCCAGGCTTTGGGCGAGGATCTGCGGGAGGAGCCGTTCCGGGCCGCCCGCCTGTGGCGGTACCAGTTCGATCCGGGCACCGATCTCGTGGTCTCGCCCTTCCGCCCGGAGGCCCACTACGTGGGCGTGAACAACCAGGTGCGGGATCGCCTGGTGGCGTGCCTGAGCGACCGTCTGGAGCTGGTGCATGCCAACGCAGGGGGGAACATGGAACGGAACGCCAAGCTGGCCTTGCGGGCCGGACGGACGGTGCGCGTGGCCGCCACGTGCGGTTGCGCGGCCCACCTGTTCGCTTCGGGGGCGGATCCGCTGCCTTCCTGAGGCGCCCGGTCGGACATAATGAATGCGGCTGGAGTGGTGTCCGAGTGGTCGAAGGAGCGCGACTGGAAATCGCGTATTCGGTGTTAAGCCGGATCGTGGGTTCGAATCCCACCCGCTCCGCCAGCCTTCTCCCATGACGCTGGCCCCCACGCCCGAGGAACAGGACGCCCGCGACGGCCTGATCGCCGAACTCCAGAGGTGGATTCGCGAAAACCGGCGCGTCGTGCTCGGGCCGCGTGGAGTGAGCCCGTTCGAGGGGAGGGTGGGGCCGTACGCCTTTGCGTTCGAGGGCGAAGACGACCTGCTTCACCTGTGGGTGTGGCGCCGCGACGCATCGCCGTTGCGCGTCGAAGAGGCGCAACGGGTGGTCGCCTTCGCCGTTCCCGAGGTCGACCCAGGCGTGATCTGGCTCAAGCCGGCCGAGCGTTCCCACCACTTCTACTTCGGTCACGACGAACTCGTGCGGTAGCGGGCCAGATACAATGGCTCCGTGAACCAGCGGGTAACGGCACCGAAGATACGTGCGATGAAAGGGAGCCAGAAGGTCGTCTGTGTGACGGCCTACGACGCGTCGACGGCTCGCATCGCCGAAGAGGCCGGAGTCGATCTGATCCTCGTGGGCGACTCCTTGGGCAACGTCGTCCTGGGGTACGAGTCGACCCTGCCGGTGACGCTCGAGGAGATGCTCCACCACACGCGGGCGGTGGCGCGCACGACCACGCGGGCGTTGGTGATCGGCGACATGCCGTTTGGCAGCTACCAGGCGTCGCTCGAGGACGCGATGCGCGCGGCCGCCGCGTTCCTCAAAGCCGGCGCGCACGGCGTGAAGCTGGAGGGCGCCTACCCCGAACTCGTGCGCGAGATGGTGCGCGCGGGGATTCCCGTGATGGGGCACGTGGGCATGACGCCGCAGTCGGTGCATGCGTTCGGCGGATTTCGCGTACAGGGCAAGGGCGCGGCGGGAGATCAGGTGGCGGACGCCGCGCGAGGGCTCGCGGACGCCGGCTCTTTCTCTCTCGTGCTCGAACTGGTGCCGGCCGCGTTGGCGGCCCGGATCACGAGCGAGGTGGCGTGTCCGACGATCGGGATCGGCGCGGGCGCCGGATGCGACGGGCAGATCCAGGTCTTCCACGACCTGCTCGGGTTGTCGCCCGTAACGCTTAAGCACGCAAAGACCTATGTCGAAGGGCAGCGGCTCTTGGCGGACGGCCTGCGCGCCTATGCCGACGAAGTTCGGGAAGGCGAGTTTCCGGGGGAAGAACACAGCTTTTGAAGATCGTTCGCACACGTAGCGAGCTCTCGAAGATCGATGCGCCCGGCAAGGGTTTCGTGCCGACCATGGGCGCCTTCCATGCGGGCCATCTGGCGTTGATGCGCTTGGCGAAGCAGAGGTGTGGGTTCGCGGTGGTCTCGCTCTTTGTGAACCCCACCCAGTTCGGCCCCGGCGAGGACTTCGGCAAATACCCCCGCGACGAGCATCGGGATTTTGCGATGGCGGAGTCGGCGGGTGTGGACGTGTTGTATGCGCCCGGGGTCGAGGAGATGTTCGCGGGGGTGTCGACGACCGTCCGCGTGGGGGAGATTGCCTCGCGGTGGGAGGGGGAACACCGGCCCGGCCACTTCGAAGGGGTCGCGACCGTGGTCGCGAAACTGCTTCACCAGGTTCAACCGGAGGTCGCGTTCTTTGGGCTCAAGGACTACCAGCAGTGCGCCGTGATCCGCCAGATGGTGAGGGATCTGGACTTCCCCGTGGCCCTCGAGTTCTTGGAGACGGTACGGGAGGCGGACGGGTTGGCCTTGTCGAGCCGGAACCGCTATCTCGATTCGGCCCAGCGTGCCGCCGCGCCGGCGCTGGTGGGCGCCTTGCGCGAGGCGGCCAGGGAAGTGGCCCGCATCGGCCCGCGCGCAGTGCGGGAGGCGCACGATCGGGTTTCGGAGATCGCCAATGGCTTATCGCAGAAGGGGTTTGCCGTCGATTACTTCGCTTTGGTGGACGCAGATTCTCTCGCGCCTTTCGAAGGCACAGGGGACGCTCGGTTGATAGCCGCGGCCAAACTGGGTTCCACGCGTCTGATTGATAACGTCTCCGTACTTTGGGAGCCGGTAGCCGGAAAAGGTTCCTAAGCGGGCCGAAGTAGCGCGCAAGCCCATGCTTTTCGTTTGGTATACTGCGCGTGCCATCGAGACAAGGTAGGCAATTATGAAAAAGAATGTGAAGTCCGTCAAGAACTCGTTGAAGTTCAAAGCGCAATCCAAAGAGGGCATCTTGTCCGTCCGTGTCGGCGTGAAGAAGTACAACCTCCCGGTCGAAGCGCGCATTTTGAGCAACGAAGACTATATCTTTTTGTCGTTCCCCGCGAGTTCCGAGCTGTATCAGGTCAAGGACAAGAAGCTGTCGCCGATGGCCGCGGAGGCCGACGCGTCGGCCGCTTTTGCAGCCCTCAACCCGGCGAAGAAGCGCGCCCGGAAGCGCCGCACGGTGCAGGCCGAGGTACCGACGGAAGTCGCCAACGCGCTGAAGAAGATTCCGAGGGGCTATCGCCTTGGTTTTGGTCCGGACGGCGAGCCTCGCCTCGTGCGCACGCGCACCCGAGCGAAGAAGGCTTAGGTCTCGGGCTCCTCGCATGGCTTTCCCCCGCCCGTCAAGGGGCGGGGGAAGTACAATCCCCCTGCCGTGCCGGCGTAGCTCAGGGGTAGAGCGGCTCTTTTGTAAAGAGCGGGTCGCGGGTTCGAATCCTGTCGCCGGCTCCCCATTTCGTTATGGGAGGCCCGGCGTGAATCTGTGTATCATCGAACCGTGGTGCGACCGGCATCGGTGCTTTCGGCAGGCGTCCTGATCGTCGTGGGCCTCGTTTGCTACGCGATGATCAGGGAGTCGCTCGCCCTCCCGCCCGAAGACGAGAGCGTCGACACGTTGCCCGTGTTGCGCAGGGAAGTCGTCAAGTGGGCGCTGGACGATGCGGCCGACAAGATCGATCGCCGTCCGCAAACCGCGACGATCGCCGCTCTCCTGGCGCTTCCGAGGCCCGCCGACCTCCGGAGCGACGACTCGTCTCCGCGTTACCAGGACAAGCGCATCGCACCGCTCGAAACGACGATCTGGCGGCTGGAAGCCACGTTGACGAGCATCGTCCTGCGCGAGGACGGCGATCTGTACCTCGTCCTCGTCGACGGTCGCGGCGGCATCATGGTCGGCGAAGCTCCCAACGTCGAGGAGTGCAAAGGGAGCGTGTTCCGCGACTCGATCGCGGCTGTCTGGGACCAGCTCGTCGAGCGCTTTCAGCCCACGCAGAGGCCCAGGCCGCTCGATCTGCGCGTGACGATCGAAGGAATCGGCTTCTTCGGACGGTCCACCGATCGAGAAGGCGCCCACCATAGCGGTGCGCGCCTCATGCCGATCACGAGAATCCAATTTCACTAGCAGGGTGCAGCGCACGCCCGTCGAGCGGACGTGCCACCCATGGTTGCCCGAGGAGCCGCGACCGTGCGGGACGGCTACCAGAGTTCGGTCGACGTATCGAGCCAAGGGAACCACTGCGGGCACGGCTGCAGCTCCGCCTGCTCGGGCGTTCCCCAAACGGACGAGGGGATGTCCTTCCACCACTGGGGCATCTTGTGGTAGCGCGCGTGGGTGTCCGCGTAGATGTACGTCGAACCCCCCGAGTGGCGCTCGAATCCGAGATACCGGTCGGGCCGGAGAATCTCCCGACCCGAGCCCGACGCCGTTTCCGCGATGTAGATCTTGCTGGCCGGGGTCGCGATCTCGCTCATGCTTCCGCCGGTAAGCGAGAATCGCGACACGCCGCCCCGAAGCTTGTAGAAGTAGTAGTTCAAGCCGTAGGAGAGGGGCGCGCCGGGGACGTTGCCCGGGGTCCCGGAATCATCGACGGGGCACTTGAAGATCTGCAGGTTCTTCGAATAGGGCTGGATCAGGTCCGCCCAAGCGGGTTCTCCCGCCCCGGCGCCCGCATCGAATCCAAACTCGGTGAACGGGGGGCCGACAAACGTGTTCGGGTAGTTCGCCATCGGAAGCGAATCATCGTAGTCGCCGACATAGAGATACAACGCAATCCCGATCTGCTTGCCGTTTGAAATGCACATCGTCTTTTTGGCCGCGGCCTTGACCTGCGCGAAGACGGGAAAGAGGATGGCGGCAAGGATCGCGATGATCGCGATCACGACGAGAAGTTCGATCAGGGTAAACGCCTTTTTCATAAGATTGCCTCGTTGGGAGCACCGATGGTAGCTCAATCTATACCAGACGGTCAACTTTCCCGCCGAGTTCGGTTTCGAAGAGGTGGCCCAGGGGGCGACCTTCTGTCCCTCAAGTCGCCAAGGCGTCGGCCACCGCATCCCGCACGCTCGCGTGCCGCGTGTGGTCCATCACGCTCCGACCGCGCTTGTCCACGGCCGCGGGATCGGCGCCGCGTTCGAGCAGCAGGGTCACCACGCTCTCCCGACCCCAATCGCACGCCCAGTGCAAGGGCGTCAACTCCTGATCGTCCCGGGCGTCGACCTGCGCCCCCGCGTCCAAGAGCATTCGGACCACCTGCTCGCGCCCTTCGCGGCAGGCGTAATGGAGCGGCGTGGAGTTGCCCAGCATCCGCGCGCCCACCTCGGCGCCGGCGGCCAGGAGCAGTTGCACCACCGGCGCGTGGCCGCGCCCGGCCGCCAGCACCAACGGGGTCCGTGAGAAGGGATCGCGGCCCTCGATCTCGCCGCCCGCGCGGAGCGCACGCTCGACGCCGGGCCGATCGCCGGACTCGCTCGCGGCGAGCAGTCGCTCCGTGGGGGTGGCTTCGGGCATGCCCCGGTATACCCCCGCGCCACCCACCTCGCTCTTCACTCGCCGGCGTCCGGGTCCGTTTCCCGCAATCGGGCGCGCATCACCACCTGGTCTCCGATCGAGTAGTACAGCCACAG
Organism: Fimbriimonadaceae bacterium; assembly: GCA_023957775.1. Classification (NCBI taxonomy): domain Bacteria; kingdom Bacillati; phylum Armatimonadota; class Fimbriimonadia; order Fimbriimonadales; family Fimbriimonadaceae; species Fimbriimonadaceae bacterium. Next base: position 77,635 of record JAMLGR010000006.1, read on the forward strand.
ATCCTCGCCCTCGACGACGACCGATGCCGCAAATGCGATATCGGGCATGCCGCTCGGCTCGGGGGGCCGCCGGATCAGGGGCTCACGACCGCGCCGCAGCACCGTGCGGCAGTTCGTGTCGAACTCGATCCAACCGATGCGCCAATCCGCCTTCTCGTCCGAACCGTTGTAGAACATCGTGATCCGCTCTCCCGGCGTGTAGAGAACCGGACCGGTGCTCAGGTGGTGCAGGTCCCACTCCTCCTTGCGGCGGATCACCAGCGGATCTTCGAACCTCCACGGACCCGCCATCGACCCCGCGCACGCCAGCCCGATCCGCGACAGATCTCCGTCGGCGTACTCGAAAAACATGCTGCAGCGGTCCGGGCCCTGCACGAACGACGGTTCCTTGGTGTAGGCGTACCGCTTGTCCGGTGGAAAGACCCGGCCGTGCTTCTCCAGCGTGTCGAAGGTGGGCCCCATCGCTTGCATCAGCTTGGCGATCCCCGTCTCCCGGTTCCAACCGGTATAGAACACCAGACAGCGATCGTCCAACGGCACCACGGTGGGATCTTCGCAACCGTTCTTCTCGAGCGGATTCGAGCCGGGGGCGATTGCCGCGCCGCGCGCCATCTCGAAACGTCGACCGTCCTCGCCGACCCCGTGCGCGATGAACGAGTCCAACGTTTTCGGATCTTGCACGCGCACCGCCAGATGGTAGGTTCCCTCGACCTTCCACACGTAGGGGCTCAGGTGGAAGAAGTCGTCCACCTCGGGCTGCCTGCTCAGCACCAAGGGCTCGTGTTCGAACACCGTGAAACGGCTCATGGCGATGGGTTTGGTTTACCCTTCCGCGGTGCTCCGGGTCCCCCATTTGAACCCGGTGTATCGCTGCGCCCGACCCCGGGCAACCGTCTGCGACCTCTTCGAGATCGTTCTTCAGCACCCTGCTAGAACAGTTCGCTGAGCTTGACGCGGAACAGTGTCAGTGCAATGCGGCCTCCGTCGGGCTGACCGCGGACGAGCGCCTCGCCGAAATGCCCCGCCTGCTCGAGCGAGACCTTGCTTGGCATCGGCGGCTCAAAGGGATCGACCTCGACCTCCACCACACACGGCCTCTTGGCGGCAAGGGCCTCTTCGAGGGCCGGGCGCAGTTTCTCGGGGTCCCGGACGCTGAGCCCCATTCCGCCGCACGCCTCGGCGTGTTTGGCGAAATCGATCGGGTGCAGCTCGACACCATACTCGGGGTTGCCGAAGAACACCACCTGCTCCCACTTGATCTGGCCCAGGGCGTTGTTCTTCACGATCACGACCACGATCGGCAGGTCGTACTTCACCGCCGTGGCGAAGTCGCCCATCAACATGGTGAAGCCGCCGTCGCCCACGAAAGCGATCGACTGCCGCCCCGGGTACGCCACGGCCGCGGCGATCGCGTAGGGGAGACCGGGCGCCATGGTCGCCAGGTTGCCGGAGCAGGAGAACATGCGCTCGCCGCGGATCTTGAACTGGCGTGCGATCCACGTCGTGATCGTGCCGGAGTCCGTGGAGACGATCGCGTCGTCGCTGGCGATCTGGTCCAGCTCGTACGCGATCTGCTGGGGCTTGATGGGCGTCGCGTGCCGCGCGCGCTCCTCCATGAGGCTCCACCAGTCGTCCATCTGGCTCTGGAGCCCCGACAGGTAATCCCTGTTCTCGTTGCGCGCAAGCTTGGGCATGAGCGCCGCCAAGGTGGGGCCGGCGTCGCCCACGAGGCCCGCATCGATGGGGAAGCGCAGCCCGATGCGGTCTGCCTTGTCGTCGATCTGCACCGCGCGGACGCCTTCGTGCTTGGGAAGAAACTCCATGTAAGGGAAGCTGGTGCCCACCATGAACAACGCGTCGCACGTCTCCATCGCGGTTTGCGCGGGACTCGTGCCCAGCAGGCCCAGGCCACCCAGCGAGAGGGGATGGTCGTCCGGGACCACGGCTTTGCCCAAGAGCGCCTTGACGATCGGGGCGCCCAGGCGTTCAGCCGCCTGAATCACTTCGTTGCGCGCCCGAAGGGCCCCCTGGCCGACCAGCATCACGGGGCGCGAGGCCCCGTTCAGCAGCTCGGCGGCGCGTTCGAGCTGCTCGTCGGGAGGGACGATGCTCGAGGTGGCCCGTCGGCTGGAGGCGTGGTGCGCCACCTTGTGCATCGAGCCGTTGCTCTTGGGCACGGCCACCTGGTAGTCGACCGGCACGCTCAGGTGGGCGACCCCGCGATGGTTGATCGCGTGTCGGCACGCCTCGTTGGCGAGCATGTTCATCTGCGAGGGGTTGAGGAGTTCCTGGTTGTACACCGCGACGTCCTGGAACAGGCTGAGCGTGTTCACCTCCTGCTGGAAGTAGCTGCCCTTCAGGTCGGAGAACGTCTGGCCGGTGATCGCAAGCACGGGCGCCTGGTCCATCTTGGCGTCGTAGAGGCCGTTCAGCAGGTGGATCGCCCCCGGTCCCGAAGTCGCGAGGCAACAGCCCAGCTTGCCCGTGTACTTGGCATAGCCGCACGCCATGAACGCCGCCGCCTCCTCGTGGCGGGTTTGGACGAACCGCACGTTCTCCCGCTCGACGCGGAGGGCCTCCATGATCCCGTTGATTCCGTCGCCGGGGATTCCGAAGATCGTGTCGACGCCCCAATCCTCGATTGTTTTGATCAAAATATCCGATACGTCTTTAGCCATAACTTGTTTTCGATGATCTGATTGGCGACCTTGTCGGTTCGAAGCCGCAGCGCGACCCGTGCGCGGGCCTACCCAGAGTCTGGGGGAGCACATGGCAGGGACCCCTAAGAGGGGGTTGGAGAGTGATAAGAAAACTCTATGATCGCCAATGTCGGACCACTAACTTGGTCCAAACCACCCGCCCGAACCTCCGATGCGGCGCGCGGGTCAGTCCGAGGAGATCGCGGCGCCGTGACGTTCCTGGCCTCCGCCGGCTCCGGCTCCGTGTCGGAAGTGAACGGGGACCTCACGCAGCCATGCGGCCCGGGCGCTTTGTTTCTTTTCCAAGCGGTCGGCGCAGGACAAAAGGCGGTAAACATGGAGGGGCGACATGTGGATCCGGCTTTGCGACGACGGCGACCTGGCGATCACGTTCCAGTACGACGAGGGACTGGTCGCGCTGGTGAGGACGCTCCCCGAGAAACGGTGGTTGAAGAACGACCGGTGCTGGATCGTACCGCGGGAGCACGCCGCCGTGGTGGTGGAGCGGCTCCAGCCGATGGGGTTCGTGGTCGAGCCCTCGGTGATGGAGCTGGCCGCCGACCCCTTGGCCGCTGGGCCGCCCGCGCAGACGCCGGACCTGACGGTCGCGGAGCTGAACGAGAGAGCCGCCGATGCGATCGACCGTGCGTTCACCGGTTCGGTTTGGGTCGTGGGAGAGCTGTACGACGTATCGCGCGCCCGGCGCATCGACGCGAGCGGCACCCTGCGGTTCTCGCTCGTCCAGCGCGATTCCAAGGGCAAGGAGATCGCCCGGGTGCGCGCCGTGCTGTTTGGCGAAACCCGCAAGCGGCTCGAACGCAACCTGCAGCGCGCTGGCAGCCCGTTCGAACTGCAGGACGAAACCGCCGTGCGGCTTCGGGTGCGGCCTTCGCTCTACGCGGCGGGCGGCTCCTTTCAGATCGTCGTCGACGAACTCGACGTGGAGTACACGTTGGGAGACGTCGCGCGGCGCCGGGAAGAGGTGTTGCGGCGGCTGGTCGGTGAGGGGCTCCACAAACGCAACCCCGCCCTTGCGATTCCGCCCGCTCCCCTGCGCGTGGCGCTGATCACCCGGGCGGAATCGGACGCGTTCCACGACGTGCGCCAGACGCTCACGGACTCGGGGCTTGCGTTTGTGCTGACCGTTGCCGACGTGCGGGTGCAGGGTCGCGACGCCGAGCCAACGATCCTGCGTGCCCTACGCCGGTTCGAAGCTCGGGCGAGGGAGTTCGACGTGCTGCTCATCTGCCGAGGTGGCGGCTCTCGCGTCGACCTATCCGCCTTTGACAGCGAGGCGATCGCCCGCTCGGTCGCGGCGCTCTCGATCCCGGTGGTGGTGGGGGTGGGACACGAGCAGGACCGCTCGGTGCTGGATGCGTGCGCGCGTTCGGTGCGCACCCCCGTCGCCGCCGCGGAACTCCTGGTCGAGGAGGTCCTTCGTTTTGAAAGGGGACTCGGGGCGGCGATGGGTGCTGTTTCGGAACAGGCCGGAACGATGGTGCGCGCCCACGCCGAGGATCTGGCGCGCATCCGCCGGGAGCTGGCCCCGATGGCGCTCCGGGCGGCATCGGAGGCCGAGCGCACGCTGCAAAGCCACGCGCGGGTCGCGTCCCAAGCGGCCCTCGGGACCACCCACCGAGCCCGCGCGGCGCAAGCGGCCACGGGCCACGCGCTGGAGACCGCGACGCGTCACGCCGTGGCCCGAGAGCAGACGCGCGTCCAAACGCGAATCGAGCAGCTCCGAGGGACGTCGCGGGAGCACGTCGCGGCCCCTCGCAGGCACCTCGCAACCGCTCGCGCCGACCTGCTTCGGGGAGGCGCGGCGGTCTTGGCCATCGCCTCCGCGGGCCACGAGTCGGCCGCGCGGCAGATCGAGCTCGCGCACCCGAAACGCGTGCTGGAGATGGGTTACGCGATCCTCCGCAAGCCGTCGGGGTCCGTGATCCGATCCTCGCGCGCGGTGCGCGCGGGCGATGCCGTGGTCGCCCAACTCGCCGACGGGACCCTGTCGCTCGAAGCGAAGCACCCCGGCCCGCCGCAGCAGGAGCTCGCGCTCGATCCCGCCGGGGATAATGGGGACGAGGAGAACGTGTGAAGCCCAAAGAACCCACCTATGCCGAGGCGTCCGAGCGCCTGGGCGCGATCCTGCAGCAGTTGCGCGATGGTTCGGTCGAGATCGACGATCTAGCGCAGGTCGTCGAGGAGGCCGCGACCCTGCTCAGCCACTGCCGCAAGAAGCTGCGCGCGGTCGAAGCCAAGGTCGAGAAGATCGCGGCAGAGTTAGACGAGGCGGACGACGATCCGTTCGATGGGCCGGAGGAGTAAGCGTGCCCCAGTCGCCATGGTGGCCCTCCGAGCGTTGGGACGAACTGGTCGAGGGGCGGAATTGCCCGCTCTGCCAGGTGCTTGCGTATCCTGAGAAGGACGAGGAAGCCGTCGTCGTCGCGGATCTTGAGGCGAGCCGCCTCCGCCTGGCCCGGAACCAGTTCGTCCGAGGCTACTGCGTGCTCGTGAGCCACGTCCACGCGAAGGAACCCTACGAGTTGGCCCCGGAAGTGCAAGCCGCTTTCTTTCGGGACCTGATGCGAGCGGCCAAGGCCCTCGACCGAGTCTTCCAGCCCGTGAAGATGAACTACCAGATACTTGGAAACCAGGTGCCCCATCTCCACGCGCACCTGCTGCCTCGGTACGCGGACGACGGGGCGCCCGGCGCACCCCTGGCTCCGGGCAGCGGCCACCACGTGCTGAACGCGGAGGAGCTTGAAAGGCGCGTCCAAACGATCCGGATCGCCTTGGAAGAGGGGTAGCCTCCGCGCATGGAACCCAAGCTTGACGCCATCGGAATCGTCGCGGCCGACATCGCGGCCTCGGCCGCGTTCTACCGCCTGCTCGGCGTTCCGTTCGGCGAGCCCGCCGAGGGCGAAGACCATTTTGAGGCGACCTTGCCGAGCGGATTGCGCCTCATGCTCGATTCGGAGGCTTTGGTGCGCCAGATCAAGCCTGGCTGGACGCCGCCAAACGGCCAGCGGATCGGCCTCGCCTTCTTGTGCGCAAGTCCGGAGGACGTGGACCGCGTCCACCAGGCGGTGGTGGACGCGGGGCACGCCTCCGAACTCGCCCCTTGGGACGCGTTCTGGGGCCAGCGGTACGCGCAGGTGAAGGACCCCGACGGAAACACCGTGGATCTGTTCGCGCCGTTGCCCGGGTAGCACCCCCCTTTCGTCACGGTTCTCGGCGACCGACAATCAGACGGTGGCTCGCCGAACGCTGCGCGGTACGACGCTGGTGGAACTGCTGCTGACCATCACGCTGGTCGGGATCTTCAGCGCCACCCTGATGAGTGCCCTCAGCGCAGGTTCGTTCAAGGTGGAGCGCGCTCGTCAACGGGCGGTGGCCCTGGGCATCGCCCGCGAGAAGATCGAGGAGCAGCGCGTGCAGGCCCGGTCGGGCTCGATGTCTACAGGCGCCTCCAGCACCGTGGTGAGCCGTGCGTCGGGCGTTGGACCGTTCAGCGTGACGCGATCGATCTCGTCAGTGACAACGGGCGGCATCAGCGGGCTTTTCAAGGTCAACGTCCAAGTGAGTTGGACTGCGAACAACGGCGCCACGGACCAGGTCGTGCTCGAGCTGTGGATACGGGACTATGACGAGTAGACGTGGATTCACCCTGGTCGAGGTGATGATCACCACCGCTTTGGTCGCGGTGGTGGTCGGCGTCCTCGCCTCGCTCTATTTCACGACGTTCAACCGCATGACCCGGGGCGTCGCGGAGGTCTCGGCGATTCTGCAAGCCCAGATGTTGCTCGATAGGATGGAGGTCCATCTTGCCCAAGCGTGCGACGCCCAACTGGTCACTTTCGGGGGCGTGACGGCGCTGAAGATCACGATGCCATCGACCGGCAAGGATAAGGACGGCGACGGGGTTCTCGATTCCTGCACGCCGACCGGCGTCAGCACTCGAGGCATCGCGAAGTTCAACCGCGGTAAACGGGTCTGGTACTACATGTCGAACGCAACAGGCAACTTCGGGACGCCCGGAAACCTCATCTACCAGGCCGCGCGAAACGACGATGCCAACCCGACGGGTGCCGATGTCGTCACGGCTTTCAGCAACTCCGGCGGGCAGTATCGATACCCGCTCCTGGATTCGATCGGATTCAGTCTGGACAGCCCCGTCGAGTCGGTCACGGTGACCGTGCGAACGTCGAGGCTTTACCGCAACGAGAGTGCCGCGGGCGCGGCGGCGGCGGAGAACAGGGACAACTACGTCGTGACGTTGAGCCGCAAGGTCTGTTGGAGGAACTGGTGGAAGTGACCGGCACGCGGCGGAGCCGCACCCGACGGGGGAGTTCTCTGATCTTCGCGGTGATCCTGATCACGGCGATCACGATCTTCTTCGTGGGCGCGCAAGAGCTGATGATGTCGTCAGTGACCGCGCAGCAGCGTTTCGAGGACCGGACCAAGGCTCGTCTGGCGACGGAGTCCGCCGCGGCGGAAGTGATCTCGGAGTTCCGATACGGCTTGCTGACGTTGCCCGCAACGCGGGTCGTCACCGTCGCGGGCATTCCGGTCACCGCGGATGTGACGGACAACTCCGGGGTCGTTCCCAAGACGATGAAGATCACCACGTCGTTGGCGATCAAGGGTACGACGTTCAAAGACTCGGTCGTCGCCGGGCAACGCATCGACCCCTCTCCATGGGATTTCGCGCTGTTTGTCAACGGGTCAAACTCCTGGTCGGACGTGCTCACCACGGGCGCTTTGGGCGCCAATGGAAGCGCCTATTTCGGCTGGAGCGCCTGGGGCGGTTCGAACACCCACACGATCAACGGCGACCTCGAGGGCGTGGTCGATCTCTCGTCCACCCGCTTCAACGTGACCGGCACCGCGTGGGACCATTGTCCGTCGATCGCGTTCGCCACGGGCACGTGGGCAACTTACCAAGCCGCAGCCGACACGATCTACTGGAGCAACAACATGGTCGGTTACACATTCACCGACTTCGGCCCGACGAAGACCCACCTGGTCTTCCACACTGGGGATCTCAACATCGAAGGGAACTTCGTCGGCAACGGCATGATCTACGTGAACGGCAAGGTCAATATCAAGGACGCCATCACCGTCAGCGGAGGGAAGTTGGTCATTGTCGCCGAGGAAGACGTGTTGCTCAAGCAAAACGACGTTGCGGTCAACGCGTTCCTCTTTGCCGAGAACGAGTTCAAGGTCAGCAACCGGGGGAACACGGTTACGGGTGCCGTGGTCGCCAACTCAAGCGACATCGGCAAGTACGTGACGATCATCCACGACCCCTACTTCACCGACAACCCCTCGGAGCGCGCCCGCTTCAAGTTGCCCGGATATTGGCCGTAGGAATCGCGCGGCACCCTCCAATCCGGGCGCAAAAGTCCCGATAAAAACACCGTGCCCCGCGGGAGCGAACCGCGGCGCATCTGGAACGCGCCAACGTGATGAACCAATCCAACGAATCCGCACTGGCTTCCGAAGCGCTCGGGATCCGCATCCGATGGGCCGTGTTGGCCGCGGCGGGCATCATGGTGTTCGACCAGATCGGCGCGCCGGTGTTCGAGGTCGCCCTTGGCGTGATGGCGATGGCGAACCTGGCCCTGTTGAAGCTGGTCGCCAAGAAGGAGTGGTTCGCCAAGTTCGGGCGGAAGGCGGGTTGGATCGCCCGCATTGCAGACGGTGCGATCCTCACCGGCATTGGATTCCTCCCTCCGTTCGGCGCCGAGAAGTTGTGGCTTTTGACCGTGCCGGTTCTCGTCGGGGAAGCCTTGATCAGCCGCAACAAGCGCCATGTCGCGTTGACGGCGGCGCCCATGGCCCTCATTCAAGCGGGCGTGCTCTTTGCGAACCACGCGAGCCCCACTGCGATCGCGATGTCGGTCGGCACGATCTTCGCCGGCGCGGCCGTGGGATTGGTGTTGTCCGGCTATCGGGTGCGCGAGGAGCATCTGGTCACGCACGACCGGCGCCTTTCGTCGGTGCTCGACTGCGGCGCGGCCCTTGCCGCGAGCCGCGATCTTCGCGCTACGATCCTGCACACGCTGAAGTCCGCCGTCCACGAAACCGGCGCGACGTGCGGGTATGTGATGCTGATCGACGAGTCGGGGTCGGCCACGCGGCTCGTCACCGAAGTGGCGTACAGCGTCGAAGGGAAGTTCACATTCCCCGAGGAGTTGGAGGTGGGCCAGGGTATGTCCGGCTTCGTCGCAAAGATGGGGCAGCCCGTCGCCATCACGGACGGCGGCGAGGAGAACCAGTTCGACGGCGTGACTGCGGGCGTGCACTCGGCCGCGAGCGTTCCGCTGGTGACGCGCTCCTACTCGTCCACCGCGCAGTCCGGTGCGGAGAACGTGTTGGGCGTCCTCAGCCTGCTCAGCCTCGACGGCCGCGCGGCGTTCTCGGCCGACGACATGGACTTGTTGCGGGCGCTGGGCTCGCTCATTTCGGTAACGGTTTCGAACTCGCGGATGGAGGAGCGGCAACGCACGACGTTCCTGCGGACGATGCAGAGCCTGGCGACCGCCCTCGAAGCCCGGGACGAGTACACGCGGGGCCACTCCCACCGCGTCAGCGAGGTGTCGTTGATGATCGGCGAGAAGCTCGGCTTCGGTGCGGAGGCGCTGGAAGAGCTGCGCGTGGGGACGATCCTCCACGACATCGGCAAAATCGGTGTTCCCGACGAGATCCTCAACAAACGGGGCCGCCTCACGGACGAGGAGTTCGAGGTCATGAAGAGCCACCCGGTCAAGGGCTACGAGATCTGCCGGCCGTTGATGCTCTCCGAGGGGATCTTGATGATCATCCGCAACCACCACGAGAAACTGGATGGAAGCGGGTACCCGGACGGCTTGAAGGGTGGAGAACTGCCACTGTCGCTGCGCATCGTGTGCGTGGCCGACGCGTTCGATGCGATGAGTTCGAAGCGTCCCTATCGCGGCGTCATGGAGACCTCGATGGTCCTGGCGGAACTCAGCAAGGGCGCGGGAACCCAGTTCGATCCCGTGGTGGTGGAGACGCTCAAAGAGTTGATGGATTCCCCCCCGATGCAGGAGCTGTACGCCATGTATTGGGACGATCGCGCGCGGGCGGAAAGTCGGCAGACCCAGGAGCAGAAGGCGGCTTAGCATGCCACGCGATCCTTCCAGCCGGTTCCAGCGCCGTTCGCTCGGCATCGACGTCGGCAGCCAGGCGATCAAGTTCGTCGCGGCCGATTTGGTCGCCGAGCGTGTGGACGTCCAGACCGCCGGCTCGTTCACCATCCCCCTCGGTTTGGTGACCGATGGAATCGTGCGCGATCCCAAGCGCTTCGGCCGCTCGGTGCGGGCGCAGTTGCTCGAAGCCGAGGTCGCCTGCACCTCCACCGTGTTCTCGGTTCCGAGCAACCTCGCGGTGCTTCGTTGGCTCAACATGCCGCTCCTCGAGCCGGACGAGCTGCGCGAGGCCGCGCGGTTCAAGGTCAAACGCCACCTCCCGTTCCCGGTCGAGGATGCGTACGTGGAAGCCTCGCCTCCCGAGTCGGTCGACGAAGAGGGGCAGGGCCCCGCGCTGATCATCGCGGTGCGGCGGGACGTGGTGGACTCGCGCGCGGAAGGGCTCGAATGCGCCGGACTGGAGCCGATCGGGGCGGAGTTGGAGGCCCAGGCCATCCTTCGCGTGGCGGAGCGAAGACTGGGTGAGCAGAGCGCGCTTTGGCGCGACGCCTCGCTCACGATCATCGACGTGGGGGCGACGAACACGCACATGTACGTCGTGCAGAACCAGCAGCTCCAGTTCATCCGAGGCGTGAAGTTCGGCGCGAACCTCATCTCCCAGACCGTCGCGGACGCGCTGGACCTGGCGACCGAGGAGGCCGACGCCCTCTTGAGCCGCCCCGAGACCGTCTTGAACCCCGACGGGGTGCTTCACCTGTGCGTCGAAGGGTTGCCCGCCTGCATGCGGATCCAACCGGCGCTCGAGAGGCTCACGCGCGAGTTCCTCCGGCTGTTGCGCTACTTCCGGTCGCTGCATCCCGAACGGAGCTATGCGGGCATTCTCGACCACGTGCTCGTGTGCGGAGGACTCGCCAGCCTGAACGGGTTCGCCGAATACCTGGAGCAGGAGCTGGGCCTGCGCGTCGAGCGCGCCCGACCGTTTGCCGGCACGATCGCCAAATTCAGCAAGAGCTCGTTCGAAAACGTGGTGAACCGCCAGGAGGCGTACACCGTCGTGATGGGTCTCGCCCTTTCCGGGCTCGAGTCCACGCGCAAAGATCAAGGGGAGGCAGGGCTTGGACACCAGTTCGCTTGGTCGCGCGCAGCGTAGCACGAAGACGATCAACGTCGAGGCCAATCTGCTCTCCGAGCGGCTGACCGAGCGCGCGCGCATCGCCGAGAGCTCGCGCAACCGTCTCATCGGGCTTGGGCTGTCGCTCGCCCTCTTCCTGCTGGCCGCGCCCCCCCTCTACCGGTACCAGGGGGCGGCGACGAGAGCCGCGCACAACGCTCAGGCGAAGGCGGACCAGTCCGCCGAGCAGCGTGCCGCGCTCGAGAAGAAGGTCGAGGAAGCTCAGCCGAAGCTGGAGGAGAGCGAATTGATGGACCGCCTGCAGAAGCAGTCGAACGGTGTGGTCGACCAGTTGGTGGGCGTGCTCAACGCCGTGCCCGCGGGCGTGGCGCTCTCCGGCGTGAAAGTCGACGTCATGGGTGGCACCCTCACCTTCCAGTGCACAGCCGAGGCGGAGAGTTTCGAGCAGGCCCAAGCGTTCCTCGCCAACGCGCGCAGCGCACCCGGTTCCAAGGATGCGTTTCTCAGCAGCGCTCGCCAGAGCGCGCAGATCGCGCCGACGGGAGTGGGCTTCGATCTGATCAAGAAGGTGGAGTGGGCCCCATGATCCGCCACACCCTTGCCGAATCCAAAGTCAACGCGCTGCTCGGTCGCCTGGTGGTCGGATGCGCGGTCGTCTGTGCTCTCGTCCTCGCGGTCCTGGGTGCCAGCGGGCTGTACTTCGGCGCGCAACGAAGCCAAGCCGTCGAGGCGGTCCGGGCCGACAAGGATGCGATCAAGCAGGCGATGGACACCCTCGACCGGAGTCGTTCGGTAAAGGCGGTCGGAGGGGTGGAGGGTCTCGCCGCCGTCAACGCCTTCCAGCGATTCTTCGTCGAGAAGGTCACGGGGAGCGGGTGCACCGTCAAAGAGGTGGTCGCCTCGTCGGAAGGGCAGCCCTACGTGACGAAGTTCAACAAGGACACTCCGCCCAACGAGTACGTCCAACTCGGCTTCAAGTCGTCGATCGTGGGTTCCCCGTCGCAGGTGCTCGCGGCGTTGCGTGCGTTGGGAGAGAGCCAGATCCCGTTCGAGATGGACACCTTGACCCTGCGGCGCTCGTCGGTCGCGCAAGGGCATTCGATCCTCGAACTCGCGTTCGAGCTTCGGGTGCTGGCCAAGGGAGGTGCCGCTTGAAGACCGGCGATCCCAAGAAGGTGTTGGTGCTCGTCGTGGTCGCACTGGTGGTCCTCGGGGTGGCCGTGGTGCGCATCCTCCCCAAGTCGGAGCAAGGTCCCCGTGCGGTCGAGGGCGCCGAAAAGACCGCGGATGTCGCAGCGGTGGTTTCGAGCCAGGAGCTGGTGCTTCGCGGCGATCCGTTTTACCACCCGAAGCTGGAATTGCCTTCGTCCGCGCCCGATGTGGGCGAGGCGGACCCCGCGGGCGCGGCTCCCCTGGACGTTCCTTCCGGAGGGTTGCCGAACCCGGCGAGGTGGGGCGTGCCGAGCGGCTGGATCCCGGGTCTGATCGGCATCCGCCCGTCGACGGGGGACACGGGCGACCCTGAGGAAAAGACCGGGAAGGGCCAACAAACAAAGAAGACCCGAAAGGTCGTTTTGAACGCGGTTCTTTCGGTGGCGTCGCCCTTTGCCTACCTGTCCGTCGACGGGACCGAGTTCCGGGTCGGGATCGGTGGCGAGGTGCCTGGAATTGGAACGATCGCGGCGATCACGTCGGGTTCGGTGACCGTGGTCACAGCCCGTGGGAAGGTCGTGTTCGAGATCGGGGAAGCAGTGGAACTATGAGCGATTTCTTGATGGCCCTCGCGGCCGGGACAAGCCTCCTCCAAGGCGGAACGCCCCCAACGGTTTCCAAGGTGCGCCCTCAACCGACGCCGGCGGCGGTGGTTCGTCCTTCGCTGATGCCGATCGCCTTTGATTGGGCCCTGCCGGGCCCGCGGGGCCTGGCATCCCTTTCCAACGTGGAGAAGCGGGCACGGAGTCGCGACGAGGTCGAGATGCCGTTCTCGGGAGCTCCCTCCGTCCCGGCGCCCGACAAGCCCCTCGACCTCTTGGAGAGTCTGGGTTGGCGAAATCCCCTGGGATCCCCCACCCGCTTGCAGGCGTCCTTCCGGAACAGCTTCCCGGGTGCCAGTCCGACGTGGATCTCCACCCCCGCTCTGGCGCCCCGAGTTCTGGCAGGGCCCGACGAGGACTGGGCGGTTCGCCAGACCGAGCGGTTGGAAGACGTGGTGCAGGCGGCCCTTCCCGTCGCGGCTGCAGGCACGCCTCCCTCGCCTCCTCCGGGAGGCGTCAAGCGCACGGCGATGGACGAACTCATCTGCAGCCTGAGCGTCGCCGAGTGGGATCTGGCCAAGGTCCTGCAGGCGCTCTCCGTGCAGACCCACGCGAACTTGTTGCTCCAGGCGCCGCCCGACACCAAACTCACGATCAGCCTCACGAAGGTTCCGCTGGCGGACATGCTGCGCCACATCTGCGCGGTGACGAACCTGCAGTACCTCCGCGTGGACAACACCTACATCGTGGCGGACGCGGCGAAGCTCGAGGCCGCCTATCCGGCCGAGTGGTATGCGCTGCACCCCAAACCCGACGCTCCCAAGACGGCTCCCAAAGAGGCGACGGCCACGCACGTCTATATCGCCAACTATGTGAGCTCCCAGCAGGTTGTGGAAGCGCTGAAGGGGATCTTTGGAAACCAGGGATTGACCGTGAACGCCGGACCGTCCCAGGTGACGCCGAAGATCGTCGCCCGCGACACCGGTGCCGTGACGGGCATCACGACCGGCACGGTGTCGGCCGCACCGGGGACGGACACGGTCTCCCGAGTCGTCATCCTTCAAGGGCCCCAGGATGTGGTGGACGCCGCGCTCGAGGTGGCCAAGGCGCTCGACGTCAGCCGGCCGCAAGTCTCGATCGGGGTCGCCATCTACGACATCAACAACGATGCGGTGAAGGACCTTGGGCTGTCCTGGACGTTCGGCGATATCGGGATTTCGGAGGGTTCGGTCGGCAAGGGCCTGAACTTCGGAGACTTCACGCGGGTGCCGCTCAGCTTCGCCGCGACGATCAGCGCGCTTGAGAAGAACGACAAGGCAAAGCAACTCGCGTCACCCAACATCTCCGTGCTCGACGGCGAGCAGGCGTTCATCCTCATCGGCAACCGCATCAACTATCCGGTGCTGATCGGTTACACGCAGCTCAACACGCCGATCTTCGACAAAGAGACCGAGAAGGTGGGCATCTACCTGCAGGTGGCCGCGTCGGTGAGCGACTCGAACGAGATCACCCTGAGCCTCTATCCCCAGGTGTCGTCCATCACCGGATTCTTGCAGGTAAACGGCGCAAGCTATCCCCAAATCGCCACGCGGGAAGCGCAGACGACGCTTCGAGTCCCGAGCGGTCAGACCATCGTGATGGGCGGTTTGCTCCGGGATGAGGAGATCTCCAACATGGAGCGCGTGCCGATCCTCAGCGACATCCCGATCCTCGGGGAGCTGTTCAAGCGCCGCAAGACCACGAAGACGTCGTCCCAGGTGCTGATCGCGATCACCCCGACCGTGATTCCCCCCAAGACGCAATGAACCTCGATCGCTCGATCTCCGATATCTTCGTCGAGGAAGGGTACGTCACCCGCGAGGAGCTCAACCAGATCCTTGCGGAGCGGGCCGACACCCTTGAGCCGGTCGGCGACCTGCTCGTTCGGCTCAAGAAGATCACGGAAAAGCAGAAGCTCAAGTGCGTCGGGCTGCAGATGGGCGTCCCGTTCGTCGATCTGGCCAACCACGAGCTGGACATCTCGACGGCGCGCATCATCACCCACCCCGTGGCGATCCGGCTGCTTTCGATCCCGATCGAGAAGACGGACATCGCCGCCAGCGTGGCGATGGTGAATCCGCTCGATCTGGCGGCGATCGACGATCTCGCCGCCCTGACCGGCCTCGACATCGACCCCATGCTTGCGACCGAGGAGGACATCCGCGACGCGATCTTCCGGTCCTTCGGCGCGTACGACGACCTTGGCGAAATCGTTGGCGAGGCCGTCAAGGGGCTCGACAAAGACGGGCTCCGGATGGCGGGCGAGGACGAGGAGGAAGAGGAGCAGGTCAACGTCGTCGAGCTCAAGGAGATCGTCGAGGGCGCTCCGGTCATCAAGCTCGCCAACATCCTCTTGACGCGAGCGATCTCCATGCGCGCCAGCGACATCCACGTTGAGCCGCACCAGCGGCGCGTGCGCGTGCGCTTCCGCATCGACGGCTTGCTGCAGGAGGTGATGTCGATCCCCAAGGACCTGCAGCATCCGCTGGTGTCCCGCATCAAGATTCTGGCAAACCTCGACATCGCGGAGCGGCGCGTTCCCCAGGACGGCCGCTGCACGATGGTGTCGCACCAGGGCGAGTACGACTTCCGCGTGTCCACGTACCCGAGCGTCTTCGGCGAAAACGTGGTCATCCGCATCCTGGATAAGCATGCCGCGACGATCGACCTCAACAAACTGGGCATGTCGGCCGAGAACAAGACCCGGCTCATTCCGAAGATCGAGGAGCCCCAGGGGCTGATCATCGTCACCGGGCCGACCGGCTCCGGCAAGACGACCACCCTCTACGCGGCCCTCCACCACCTGAACGCGGTGCATCGGAACATCGTGACCGTCGAGGATCCGGTCGAGTATCAGTTGGAAGGGATCATCCAGGCCAACGTCAATCCGCGCGCCGGCATCTCGTTCGCCACGGGGCTGCGCTCGATTCTGCGGCAAGACCCCGACGTGATCCTCGTCGGCGAGGTGCGCGATGGCGAGACGGCGTCCATCGCGGTCGAAGCCGCGTTGACGGGCCACCTCGTGTTGACTTCTCTGCACTCGAACGACAGCGCCGCGGCGATCACCCGATTGATGGACATGGGCATCGAGCCGTTCTTGATCGGGTCCTCGATCACGTGCAGCGTCGCCCAGCGGCTCGTGCGCGCGTCGTGCCCCAAGTGTCTCGAAACGTACGAGCCCGAACCCGAGGTGCTCGCCAAACTCAACCTGCCCACCGACGTCCCGTATCGGCGCGGCCGTGGCTGCGAGTACTGCGCGAAGACGGGCTACCGCGGACGGATGGGCATCTACGAAGTGCTCGACGTTTCGTCCGACGTTCGCAGGATGATCCTCACCGGCAACCACGCCGCAGAGATTCGGGATCAGGCCGAGCGGCAGGGCATGACCACGTTGCGGAACGACGCTCGCGCCAAGGTGCTCGAGGGCACGACGACCATCGAGGAGGTCATCCGCGTCACCGCGGACGGAATGTAGGCATGCAGGCATTCAAGTACAAGGGCGTCGACGGCACCGGACAGAAGGTCGAGGGGGAAATCCAAGGCGCGACGATCGAGGACGCGGAGCGCCGGCTGTCGTCGCAGATGGTCACGATCATCGCCATCGTGCCCGCGGGGATGCGCCGCTCTCAAAAGGCCGAGGTCTCCGAGGGCGTCCAGAAGGTGCCGCGCGGGCGCCGAAAGATCTCCGATGCGGACCTCGCGATCCTCTTGCACGACCTTGCCGTGATGTCGGAGACGGGCGTGCCCTTTGTGGAGGCGCTGGACGCGGTGATCGAGGGTGCGAAAACCCCGGCGATCAAAGCGGGTCTCGAGCACCTGCGATCGGAAATCGTGGGCGGCCGGGGGCTCTCCCAGGGCATGAAGAGCGTGCCGTGGATGTTTCCCACGCTCGTGTCCGACATGGTGCGCGTCGCTGAAGAGGGCGGACGGCTGGACCAGGCGCTTGCCAGCGCATCGGCGTACGTCGAGCGCTCGGCGGACCTTCGCAAGAAGGTCGTCAACGCGATGCTCTATCCCATCGTGTTGTCGTCCGTGGCCTTCCTGACCCTTACGGTGCTCATCGTCTTCGTCATGCCGAAGTTCGCCACGATGTTCGAGAAGATGAAGGGCGGCCTGCCGCTCTCCACCAAAATCCTGCTCGGAACCGGTAACTTCGTGCGGGGCAATCCGCTGCTCACCGTGGGGTTGATCGTGGGGACGCTCGTTGGCATCAAGTTGCTGCTGGGCTTGCCCGGCGCGCGCGTGGTCGCGTCCCGCGTCGCGATTCGCGTGCCGATGTTGGGCGAGCTGTTGAAGCGGCTCGCCTACTCGAGGGCGTTCCAGTCGATCGCAACGCTGCTGACGGGGAACGTGAACCTCATGGCCGCCCTCGAGCACGGATCGAAGGTGGCGGGAAACCCGATTGTGGAGAGGGCCCTCATGGAAGCCCGCACGAGCGTGGAGCAGGGAAGCACGTTCTCCGAGGCGCTCGCGCAGACGAAGGTGTTCCCCAACATGCTGATCCAGATGGCCGCGGTGGGCGAACGGACGGGTCGCCTCGCGCCCCTGATGCTCAACACGACGAAGCACATGGAAGAGGATGTGGACGCTCGATTGAAAGCCCTGGTGGCCATCGTGGAGCCTCTGATGATCGTGGTGATGGGCGTGATGGTGGGTTTCATCACCCTCTCGATCATTACCCCTATTTATTCGGTGGTCGAGAATCTCAAGTAATGGAAGAAAGTTGCCGACAATCATTGTCGGAGCGTGTGTGTAATGGAAAAGCTCATGAAGATTCGTAATCGGAAGGGTTTCACCTTGGTGGAACTCTTGATCGTCATCATCATCATCGCCATCTTGGCGGCGGTGGTCGTGCCCAAGTTCTCGCAGTCCAGCAAGAGCAGCAAAGAAGCGGCGCTTCGGTCTGACCTCAAGCTGTATCGCAACGCGATCGAGCTGTTCCGCGCGGACACGGGGTACTACCCGCTCCAGTTGAGCGATCTGGAAGCGACGTCGGCGCCCGCCCAGGGCAAGGATTCCTCCGGCACGTCGCAGAACATCACGGCCGCCGACTGGAAGGGACCGTACATCGACGCCGTCGCCGCGAACGATCCGTTCGGCACGGCTTGGAAGTACAGTGTGACCGCAGGCTCGGTCGGAAAGGTCACATCCGCGACGGCCGGCTACACGACCTGGTAACCCGTCGGTACGCACACGCCCCGGTTGGGTCGCGTGGTGGTTCCGAAAACGAAATACCGGGTGACTCGACAACGGGGCGGGGATTGCGAAGCGATCCTCGCCCTTTCTCTTTCCAAAGCCTTCGAAACCGGCCCTTGGCGCGCAATGTACCCTTGGCCCGCGCGCAGGTCTGCCGATAATTCCCATAAGGCATGCGTGCACGCGAAGATCTGTCCGAACGCGATGTTTGGAGTCTGTTCGACGTTTCCTGGGCTTCCGAGTCCGGGGGGCTGGACGGCTACATGCGCACGTTGTTGGATCGCTGCGCCCACTGGTTCGAGGCCACCGGCGCGTCCATCTTCCTCCGGCAGGAGTCGGGGGTGTTCGTGTTGGCCGCCAGGCGGGGGCGCGGGGCCCGCTTTCCGGCCGATGCCAAAGTCGTTCCCGGATTGGGGATCGCCGGGGCGAGCATCGAATCGGGCGAACCGCTGCTCGTTTCGGACCCTCGGGAGAACGCGCGGCTGGAAGGGAAGGTCATGGCGCGAACGGACATCGGCAGCTCGATGGTCGTACCGTTGATGACCCCCGAAAGCGGGTGCATCGGCGTGGTGAACCTCTCGCGCAACAAGGGGATGCCCGATTTCGATCTGGACGACCTGCGGCAGGCCAAGAGCTTCGCACGCCACCTCGCGCTGGGAGTCAGCAACGCCCGCCTCTTCGCCCGCATGAACCAGGCGACGATGCAGGCGCGCGCGCTGCACGAAAGGCTGGGGGCGGTCATCGAGCGGCTGGTGGTCGGCGTCATCGTCCTCAACCGCTACGGCGAGGTGACCGAGTGCAATCCCGAGGCCGTTTCGTGGCTCGGTTCGAGCCCGAAGGACGGCAGCCAGTGGTTCGATTTGCTCGAGACGGTGCGACCCTCGCTGGCCGATCCGTTCGAGGAGGTCGTCACGGGCGCCTTGGAAGGCGTGGCGACGCGTCGCCGCGCGCACGATCCGGGTACGGACCGCGCGTGGTCCCTCACGGCCACGCCGATGCCGGACGGCGGGGCGACGCTGGCGATCCACGAGGTGACCGAGTTCGAGCGGACGCAACGCGAGTTGGAGCAGACCAAGCGCCTCGCGGAAATCGGTCAGATGACCGCGGCGATCGCGCACGAGATCCGCAATCCGCTGACCGGCATTCGCAGCGCCGCCCAGTTTTTGGGAAAGAACCCCGAGTCGGCCGAGGAGTTCGCTCAGATCATCGAAGAGGAGGCTGTGAAGCTCAACACGCTTTGCGACCAGTTCCTCGAGTTCGCCCGACCCCTGAGTTTGCGGGTCGAGCAGGTGACGCTCTCGGACATCGTGCGCAAGATCGCCTCGCTCCACGCGTCGGATTTCGAAGCAAGGCAGGTGCGCCTGGAGGTGCAGATCCCCGACCACGGACCGATGATAAAGGGAGACCCGGTTCGGCTGGAGCAGATTTGCAGGAACCTGGCGCTCAACGCCCTTCAAGCGTGCAAGCCAGGGTGCACGGTCGAGCTGGTGGTCAACGAGAACGGGTTCGAGGTTCGCGACGACGGTTGCGGCATGCCGGAGGAGGTTCGGGAGCGGGTGTTTGCGCCCTTCTTCACGACGAAGCCGGCGGGGATAGGATTGGGCTTGAGCAACGTGCGGAAGATCGTGGACGCGCACGGCGGGTCGATCGAGGTCGACTCGAGAATGGGTGTCGGCACGACGTTTCGCGTCAGCTTGGTCCCAAGGAAGATTGCATGAAGGAAAGGGTCAAGATTCTGATCGTAGACGATGAGCCGAACATTCGGCGCATCCTCGAGGTCTCGTTCGACAAGGCGGGATTCCAGCCGATCGTGGCGGAGGATGGCGCCCAGGCCCTCGAACTGCTCGGCGAACACGAGTTTGGGTGCGTGCTCACCGACGTGACGATGCCGGGCATGAACGGCTACGAGCTTCTGCGCGAAATCCGCGGACGAACCCCTGCGCTTCCAGTCGTGATCATGACCGCTTTCGGCACGATTCCCCAGGCCGTTCAGGCGATCCGGGACGGCGCGTTCGAGTACGTGACCAAGCCGTTCGACCTCGACGCGTTGAAGCGCGTCGTCCAGTCCGCGCTGGACTGGCAGCCCGAAGCAGGCGCGAAGTCTGCCGCGCGCCGGCCGAAGAAGCGCTCGTTCCAGTTGATCGCCGAGTCTTCCGCCATGCGCGACGTCGTTCAAACGGCCGAGCAGGTCGCCGACTCGCGAGCCACGGTGTTGATCACCGGCGAGAGCGGTGTCGGAAAGGAGGTCGTGGCGCGGCTGCTGCACGAGGCCTCCGGGCGTGCGCACCAGCCGTACGTTCCCGTTTCGTGCGCGGCTTTGCCCGAAACGTTGCTCGAGAGCGAGTTGTTCGGCTACGAGAAGGGCGCCTTTACGGGGGCCCAGGGTGCAAAGCCGGGCCGCTTCGAGATGGCGCACGAGGGCACGTTGTTCCTCGACGAGGTCGGCGAGATTCCCCCGTCGATTCAAGTGAAGCTGCTTCGCGTGCTGCAGGAGCGCGAGTTCGAGCGCCTGGGCGCGCGCAAGCCCACGAAGGTCGACGTACGCTTGATCACCGCGACCAACCGCGACCTTCGCGAGGCGGTCGAACAGGGAACGTTCCGGCTCGATCTGCTCTATCGGCTGCAGGTCGTCGAGGTCCACATCCCGCCGTTGCGGGAGCGCACCGACGACATCCGGCCCCTTGCCGAACACTTCTTGGCCAAATACGCGGCCGAGAACGGTCGGGCGACGCTGGCGATCGGCGATGCGGCCCTTGCGGCGCTGCGCCGGTACGCGTGGCCCGGCAATGTGAGGGAGTTGGAGAACACGATGGAGCGCGCCGTCGTGCTGTCCGCCAAAGGCGAGACCTCGCTCTCCCCAGCGCTCCTGCCGCCCACCATCCGCGAAGCGGCCTAGGCCCCGGCGAGGGTGCCACGCCCGCTCGACGGGCGTGCGACGGCCTGAATCCTTCGGCCCTTGCGTTGTCTCTCTAACCTGGCACTTCCCGAAAGGACCCGGGTCCCCGGGGAGCCGGTGGGATTCTCAGGAACTCCAACGGACCGAGAGGTGTCTTTACTATCGAGGCACGCAATCGTGCGACCTGGGAAAGGAAGGGCGCTAGGAAGGCGCAAAACGATGTCTAGCAACGCAGTCACACTCGATCCCCGCGAACAGATCCGGTTCAACCGGCTCATGGAGGGCACCTATCGGAAGGTGTTCAACATGGCGTACCGCCTGGCCGGCAACCGGTCGGATGCCGAAGATCTCACGCAGGAGGCGTACTACCGGGCCTATCGCAGTTTTGGAGACTACGAGGGCGACCGCCCGTTCGAGAACTGGATCTTCCGCATCGTCACACGCTTATTCTTGGACCTGCTCAGGAGCCGTCGCCGAAGGATTAAGGCCGTCTCGTACGATTCGCCGCTCCAGCGCGACGGGGTGGAGGACAACCTCTACTTCGAGATGCCGGACGACAAACCGAACCCCGAGGACCACCTTCTCAACAACTCTTTGGGTGAAAATCTCCAAAAAACGTTAAAATCGCTCACGCCGGAACAGCGCCTGCTCGTGATCCTTGCGGACGTGGAAGGTCTGCCCTACAAGGACATCGCCGAGATGATGGGCAAACCCGTGGGCACCATCCGCTCCCGTCTGCATCGAACGCACAAGCTGATGCGCCAACGGTTGGAGAAGCTGCAGCGGGATCGCTCGCCGAGCGTTTCCGGGTTCGCGGCCGTCCACATGGGTTAGGCGGTACCGCGTTGGGGGCCCCGGGGGCTCGCTGCGCTAGACCCCGGGCTACCTTCTGTGAACCCCTTTGGGGGGTCCTTGGCTGCGGCCCCATGGTAGCCTTGTCGAACCTCGACGCCGGGGGCTCGGGGGGGAGATACCATGGGGATTCGCTACCGCCGCCTGTCGCCGCTTCTCGCGGCGCTCCTTCTTGCCACGCTGGCCCTTGGGACGCAAGGGACCAAGAAGCCGATCGACCACGACGTCTACGACACGTGGCGTTCGATACGCGGCTCCGAGCTGAGCCGCGACGGCAAGTGGCTGGTGTACGCGGAGGCACCTCAGGAAGGCGACGGCGTGCTGCTGATCAAATCGGTCTCGGGCGACACCGTCCATAAGATCGATCGTGGGACCGCCCCGCGGTTTACCCACGATTCGCGGTTCGTGCTCACGACGATCGTGCCGCCAAAGGCCGAGGTCGACCAGGCCAAGAAGGAGAAGAAGAAGCCCGCGGAGATGCCGAAGAACGCGCTCGGCATCTTCAATCTGGCCACCGGGGAACTGACGCGGATCGAGCGGCTGAAGTCGTTGCGCGTCCCTTCGGAAGACTCCGGCTGGATCGCCTACCAGGTGGAGCCCGAGGCGGCCAAGCCCGAGCCCAAGGAACCGGAGAAGAGCGAGAAGCCGCAGAAGAAGAAGGACCACCCGGTCGGTTCCGAGCTGATTGTCCGCAACGTGGCCTCCGGGACCGAAACCAAATTCGCCGATGTCGGAGACTCGGTGTTCTCCAAGGACGGGAAGACCCTCCTCTACGCCGTCTCCACGAAGACGGGAGAAGGGGACGGGCTCTTCGCCATGAACCTCGAAGATGGCGCAAAGACCACGGTGGCCGACGGGATGGCGAACTACCGGCAACTCACGTGGCACGACGACTCCCAAACGCTGGCGTTTGTGACGGACCGTGACGATTACAAGGCGGACCCCGCACGGTACGCGCTCTACGTGTGGAAGCGGGGTTCGCAGCCGAAGCGGCTTGCGGCGGAAGGGTCCGCGGGTCTTCCGGAAGGGTGGATCCTCCAGACGCGAGGCAGTCTCAGCTTCTCAGACAGCGGGAAGAGGGTGTTCTTCCCCGTGGCTCCCAAGCCGGAGCCCGAGAAGAAGGAGGACGCGCCCGCGGCCGATGAGAAGGTGGTCGTGGACATCTGGAACTGGCGCGATCCGGAGCTGCAGCCCATGCAGCTTCTTCGGGCGGCGGCGGAGCGAAACCGGACGTACACCGCCATGGCGGACCTCGAGACGGGAAAGCTGGTCCAGTTGGAGACCGAGGACCTTCCCAACGTGACGGTCGGTGGGAAAGGGGATGGCGCTTGGGCGCTGGGAACCTCGAACCTCCCCTATCGCCAGTTGACCTCTTGGGACACCACCTATGTGGACGTGGTCCTGGTGAACGTGTCCGACGGTTCGCGCCGGCGAATCCTCGAGCAGCTCGACGGACAGGCCACGCTCTCCCCCGAGTGCCGCTTCGTCTCGTGGTTCGACCAGGCGACGTTGGCGTACTACGCGATGGACGTCGCCACCGGGAAGATCGTCGTGCTCAGCGCGGGGATCCCCTACGCCGTGCACGACGAGGAGCACGATACGCCCGATCGCCCGAACGCCTACGGCAACGCGGGATGGCTCAAGGGCGACCAGGGCACCCTCATCTACGACGCCTTCGACCTTTGGCTCTGCGACCCCACGGGCGTCGCGGCGCCGCGATGCGTCACCGAGGGCTTCGGCAGACGCTGGAACCTTCGGCTGCGGGTGGTTTCCCTCGATCGCGACCGCGGCCCGCTCGATCCGAAGGCGTCGCTTCTGCTGAACGCGTTCAACGCGGACACCAAGGCGGCGGGATTCTATCGCGATTCCCTTGCCGGAACGGACTCTCCGCAGAAGCTGGTGATGGAAGACCGCCGCTTCGGCAATCCGTCGAAGGCGGAGGATGCGGACGTGTTGCTCTTCACGCAGGAGACCTTCCGCGACTTTCCCGATCTCTGGGTCTCCAACGGGAACTTTGAGCACCGCAAACGGATGAGCGATGTGAATCCGCAGCAGGCGGAGTACGCGTGGGGCGACGCAGAGCTGGTGCAGTACACGTCGATCGACGGGGTTCCGCTGCAAGGAATCCTCGTGAAGCCCGCCGACTTCGACCCCGGGAAGAAGTATCCGATGCTGGTCTACTTCTACGAGCGGCTTTCCGACGGGCTCCATCGTTACTACGCGCCCAGCCCCAGTTCGGGGGCGAGCGTGAACCCCTCGTTCTATGCCAGCCGCGGCTACTTGGTGCTCATGCCCGACATTCCCTACAAGGTCGGCTATCCGGGCGAGAGCGCTCTGCACGCGATCCTTCCGGCCGTCCAGAGCGTGGCCTCGCGCGGCTACGTGGACACGGCGCACATGGCCCTCTGCGGACACAGTTGGGGTGGGTACCAGACGGCCTTCCTCATCACGCGCACGAACCTGTTTCGGTGTGCGATCGGTGGCGCGGTCGTGTCGAACATGACGAGTGCCTACGGTGGGATTCGGTGGGGAAGCGGCATGGTCCGCCAGTTCCAGTACGAGAAGACGCAGAGCCGCATCGGAGGTTCGCTCTGGGAGCGGCCGCTGCAGTACCTCGAGAACTCGCCGATCTTCTGGGCCGACAAAGTGGAGACGCCTTTGCTGCTCATCCACAACGATGCGGACGGAGCCGTTCCCTGGTATCAGGGCATCGAGTACTTCACCGCGCTGAGGAGGCTTGGAAAGCCCGTTTGGATGCTGAACTACAACGGGGAAGACCACGGGCTCGGCAAGCGCCAGAACCGGAAGGATTGGTCGATCCGGATGCAGCAGTTCTTCGACTTCTATCTCAAGGACGCGGCGCCCCCGGTTTGGCTGGTGGACGGGGTTCCAGCGGTCAACAAGGGCAAGGACCTCGGGCTTGGGTTGATCGAGAAGAAGGGGGGCGGATAGGGTCGGGCGACGCGCTGGGCGGCGCCGGGACGTCTGAACCCTTGTGATGCTTAGCGCTTGTCTGTTGGCCGTTTCCGCGTCGCCCCTTCTGGTCCGATTGCCCGTCGGCGGCATCGTTCCGGATGTGGCGGTTCAAGGTTCGCGCGCGTGGGTGGCCTACGGGGACCGTTCGGACGCCTACGTCGCCGAAATCAAGTTCGGCGACCAGACGCTGACGCCGCCCGTCCGCGTGAACTCCACCCGGGGGTCCGCGGTCGCGGGAGGGGAACGGGGACCCCAGATCGCCGCGGGCACCAACGCCCTGCACGTCGCGTGGCAGGGCCCCCAAGAGGGCGGAGCGCACGTGTGGTACGCGCGCAGCGCGAACGGCGGCAAGGGATTCGAATCTCAACGCGATCTCCTTCAGGGCAGCGTCGGTGTGGACATGGTCACCGTCGCGGCAATGGGGAAACGGGTCGTGGTGCTTTGGCTGGACGGTCGGGGCGGAGAGGACCCGCGCAGTCCCGCGACCAGCCTCATCTACTACGTCGAGAGCACGGACGGCGGCAACACGTTCGGCCCGAACACGAAGCTGGAGGCCTACTCGATCGTCGAACCAAGGTCTGCCGGCGGGCGCGTCTCCGCGGTGGCGGCGAGAGCGAGACGCGCGTGCGCCTGCTGCACGATGGACGCCCAGTTCACGGAGGACGGCACCCTCAAGGTGCTCTACCGATCGGGAGAAGGGAACATCCGAGACGTGTGGCTTCTGGAACGGCCAACGGATCGGCGCGAGTTTTCCGCGCTGCGCGTGTCCGAGGACAACTGGTCCCTCAAGACGTGTCCGATGGACGGGCCGCGCTACTTCGAGAGCGTCGGACGTCCGGTGGCCGCGTGGATGAGCGACGGGCGCACGTACTGGGCCGAACGTGCCGGGGAGACCTTCCTTCCCCGCAAGCAGCTTGCCGACGGGCCCTCGAAGTACCCCTCGGTCGCGCGTGGAGCGGACGGCTCCCTGCTGGGCATTTGGGAAGCGGACGGCCGCGTGCATTGGCGCGACCTTCCCGACGGCTCCTCGGGCGCCTTCGACTCGAGTGGGCACCGCAGCGCTCTGTTCGTGGCGCCGGACGGGCGGTTCACGATTGTGAATTAGGGCCCGGGGTCTGCTTTCGGCGAGACCCCGGGCTACCTTCTGGGACCCTTTCGGGGCCCTAGGGGTGGACGAACCAGCGCACCTGGTCCGTGGAGACGCGCCAGGCGACCTCGTTCGCGGCCACGCGGCGATACATGTCAAGCCGAGCAGCCATTTGAAGGGTCGCGGGGTTGACGTAGGCGCTCGGATTCGACGTCACCGTGACGGTCCGCACCTGGTCCGTGCCGCCGAGCGTCGCCGAATCGACCAGCTCGTAGCGGTTCGTCGTCCAGTTGTAGAGGTACGTGTCCATCGAGGTTCCGGTCGCGTTGGCCTTCGCTTCGACGCGGAAGGTCAACTGGGAGAGCGTCGACGTCGGGGCCGTTCCCCGGAACGTCACGCGCCCGTGGGGCACGATGGAGTCGTACTGGGCGGACTGGCCCCAGCCCATCGCGTGGTTGTTGCTCGTGTGCAGGTCGGCGAGGACGCCGCCTTGGGGCGTGCCGACGTCCGCCTGCAGCGAACTCACCAGGACGCTGTGCCGCACGCCGCTGACCGCCAGCGCGTAGTCGGCATCGACCACACCGGCCGTTTCCAGACGCGCATCCTGCACGATGGCGTCACCGCTCACCTCGATGGTCCAGACGCCCGCTTGGGGGCTCGCCACAAACACGTTCTCCACCGTATCGACGGTGTTCGCGACGCCGCCCGGGGTGGAGTAGTTGTTGGCCAGCAGCCCGTTGTTCCCCCAATAGACGGTGCCGTTGGGCGCGGTGACCTTGAGCGTCAGGTCGTTGATGCGGTGGAGCGTCGAGCTGGTCGTGCCGGGGGGATCCGAGTAGACCATGGTTGCCTTGAACTCCGGCGTTCCGGAGGCCACGTAGAGGCGATAGGTCTTGGACTGGAGGTTGGTCAGCACATCGGTCTCGTCCACGATGAACATGTCGTTGCGCTGATCGTACGCAGCCTTCAGGTCTGCGGCGCCCCAGCCCTGGTGCGTGCGAGTGAGGTCCGCGCTGGCTCCGCTGAACGTCCACTGCGTGGCGGTGTTGATCATGACCGCCTTGGCAGTCATGTTCATCGGGCGCGCGTCGAACACGGTCGTCCCGGTGACGGTCTGCCCGAACACCCCGTCGGCCCACATCTGATAGAAGAGTCCGAAGTGACCCGCCGTGATCGGCGTTGCGGCGCTCGTCCCGCCGAAGCTCGACGTGTAGGCCGTATCGTTCGTGTTGGTGGTGCACAGCACGGAGTCGTAGAAGTGCGCCAGGTCGGGCTTGATGCGGCCGTCGGCCGCGGGGCCGATGCTTCCGCCCGCCGTCCAACGGTCGTCGGCGCGGGTCAGCGTGTTGAGGTGCTTGATGCCGCCGATCGAGACGATGTTCTTCGCCCACGCCTGCGGCCGGGAGTCTTGGTTGCCCGCGTTGCTCTGGGACTGCAGGATCGTGATGTTCATGCGGAACAGGATGTCGTCCATCCCGAACGAGTCGGTCGTGTAGGCCCGCGTTCGCGTACCGCCGGTCGAGTTCGATTCGAACACGGCGAAATACGGCGCCTGGAGCAGGGCGGCGGTCTCGTTGTAACGTGTGGAGCCTGTCGTGAGGCCCGCCAGGAAGATCCCCTGGGCGTCCGGCATCATGCCGCGACCGAGCGGGTTCGCCGTGCCGTCTCCGAACACGATGCCGTAAGTGCTGGACCCGTGGCTGGTGTTGGTCGTGTTGGAACGAATGATCGTGGGGGGACTTTGGAATGCGACGTGCGTGGTCCGAAGCCCGCCGTCGCGCACCTGGGCGCGGACGCCTTGGCCCGTGTAGCCGGCCACGCCCTCGATGTAGTTCGCCCCGCCGAAGTCGCGGGCGATGTTCATGTCCATTTCCATCGGGACCCACTTGTCGATCCAAAACACCTCGTTCATGAGGAGCGCGGCGCGCAACTGGCCCGGTGTCAGCGTCGCCTGGAAGACGTATCCGGGCTCGCCCAACTCGTCGATCTTGCCGCCGATCGCTTCAATCCACTGGGCGGCGGTCTGCTTCTCCTCGAGGCCGTAGTGATAGACCTGGACGTTGTAGCGCTGGGTCGGGAGCTTGCCCTTCTCCATTTGCTTCCGAAGATCGGGGTCCAGCCGGTAGGCGGGCTGGTAGGGGCCCACCCACCGCACGTAGGGCAGTTGCGAGACCGCGCCTCGGGCGTGGGAGTCCATCCGCACGAGGTAGGCGTCGTACGGCAAGTAGTAGGTCACCACACCGCCCGCCCGGGCGATCGCGTCGCGGTATTCGGGTAGCGGCTGGGTCTGAAACTGCACGATGTACTGCTCGTTGTGCTCGGTGGCCGCGAGTTCGGGGGAGACCGTGGGGATCGTCTGGAGCGGGTCGAACTCCTCGTAGCGCAGCTTGAGCGTGTTCAGCGCCTCAGCAACGCGCCTGACGTCGCGGCCGTTCGGCGCGATGGCGTAGAAGGTCTTCGTGCCGGCGCGGGAGCGTTCTTGCCACGTGGCGAGGCGGAGCTGTGTGCCGGCCACGTCGATGGCCCGTCCATCGGCCACCTTCGCCCTCGTCTGGTGGAAGGATTCTCCCTTTTCAAAAGCGAGCGACGTCAGGTCGCCCGAGCGCTGGACGACGAGGCCGCCGCCAGCGGTGCCGCCGAGCCCGATGGCAGCGGCGAAGACAAGATTCAACATGAAACACCTCTCCAGATAGATGAACGCAAACGCGTGCTGCTACCGCAACACTCTCCCATTGTGCGTCAAAACGGACGGGGAGGCAAGTCGCCGACGGTTAGATCTGGACGGTGGTCCGTACGGTTCCGGCCCGTTCGTGCCGTGCGATCAGCTCGAAAGTCCCGGGGCCGCGCACGACCCATTCGAAGATGTGGACGTCGTCGGTTCCGCTCATCTGCCACCCGAAACCCCCTGCCGTCACGTGATTCCAACCCACGAGCTGGCCGCCCTCTTCACGGAGCTTTCCGGCGGCGAGCCACTCCGGAGCGTGGGCGCCCGCGCCCCCCTCCTCCTCGTTCGTGCGCCGAATCTCTCCCACCACGCCGCGGACCAGCTTCTTCTCGGCGGCCCACTTCGTGACGTTGGTCGGAAGCCAACCGGTGTTTTGGACCGCGAAGCGGATGCGGGTGACGCCCCCCTCGAGCGGGTCGAGGCGCAGCTCCCGCAACTCGAGCTTCGGAGAGGCGAGGGCTTGCCAAACCACCCATTTGGAGAATGGCGCCACTTCGGCCTCGAGGAACTCTGGCGGCGGGTTGCGGAACGCGTAGTGGCTGTCCCACCCGCCGATCTCGACCTCTCCGAGCTGCGGGTGGTGGAAGGGTTGCCAATCGACGTGGCCCCGGCCGCCCAATTTCTCGTCGGACCACTTCAGGAGCTTGAGGTCGTCTTCCACCGGATGCTCGCGGAACCAATCGATGTACTTGTAGTCCGTGATGCCGGCCTGGCGCTGGGGCGACCAGATCTCGGTGGTCCACGAGTACACGCCCCGATGTTCGTACATCCAGTCGTCGAATACGCCGGAGATCACCTCCTTCGGGTGGTACTTGAACTCGTGGAAGTTGCTGATCGCCGGGTACCCGGTCATCTCGGTGCCAACGGCGCCGATCTTGTCGAACGTCCAGATGTCCTCGGCGGGCAGCTCGTCGTCGGGCTTGCGGCTCGGGGGGCGAAGGTGGACTCCGCTGAACGTATGGAACGTGACGGCCCCACAGATGTTGGGTCGATCGCAGATGGCCGCGACCGCAGCCCGGATCTCGGGCTCGCTGGTGGGGAACGGCCCCGCGCCGTGCTGTTCGTGCTCGCCGCGCCAGGCGATGGGGAAGTTGCGGTTGAAGTCGAGCCCTTGGGGGATCCTCCGCGCCCGAAGGGTCATTTCGTCGTAGTTGTGCAGAAGGCCCTCGGGCATGACGCGGTAGTAGGTCCCGCCAACGTCGCCGGGTTGGCGGCGGACCAGCAGCCGGGGCTCCTGCTCGCACACCTTCCACGCGCCGTTCGTGTCTTTGACGCGAAGATTGAGGATGCGGCCGTCTCCGTCGAGGTCCTTGCGTTCGAGCCCGTAGAGGTCCTCCTCGTCGTACGGGTAGTGCCGGGTTCCGCTGCGCACGACCCTTGGCGGCGACTCCAAGCTCCAGTCCGCGCCGTCCGGGTTCAGTCTTGGCACGAGATAGAACGCCCGCGAGTCGAGGGCGCGCGTCACTTCGGGGTCGGACCCATAGCCCGTGCACAGGTGGTGGATCAGATAGAGCACAGCCGTGGAGGCGCTCACTTCGGAAGCGTGGATGTTGCCGTCGCACCAGAACGCGGGTTTGTCGGCGGCCGGTCCGGATTCGCGCTGGGTCAGCGTGACGAGCCAGATCTCCTTGCCCTCGTGCGAGCGTCCGATCGACTCCAGCTCCACGAGCTCGGGATACTCCTCCGCGTAGCCTCTCAGGAGTGCGGTGAGTTCGTCGTAACGGTAGTAGCGGTTGAAGGCGATCCCGGGCATGGCGGCAGATTACCTAGCGGCCGATCGGCTCGAGTGCAACGCGGCCTCACCGCCCACGTAGGTTCCTGAGTGGATGACGGGGGACTCCTGGAGAGCTTGGGACCTGCGGCGGTCGTCGGGGCCGGTGTCCTTGTCGTCGTGGCGATCCTGCTGTTCGCCAACCATTTGCAGAGGCTTCGCCAGGAGCGTCTCGCCGAAGTCGCGCGGCTGCTCGGACTCGATTTCATTCCCGGCGTGGTCGACGGCGGGGATCCGTTCGGGTGTCTGATGGGGCTCTTTGGCGGAGGCGGGACCGCTCGCGCCTCGATCATTGCCCGGTTGGACGGATTCGACCCGTTCGGCCGCGGCGACTCCCGGCGCGCTTCGAATCTGCTGTCTGGCCGGCGGGCGGAGTTGGATTGGCAGTGCTTCGACTACCAGTACTCGACCGGATCGGGCAAGAGCCGGAGCACGCACCATTTCGGAATCGCGGCCGCCACGGTGCCGATGGTGTTCGCCGGACTGCAGATCCGGCCGGAGAGCGTGCTCGACCGGGTGGCTTCGATCGTGGGATGGAAGGACATCCAATTCGAAATGGAGGCGTTCAACCGCCGCTACTTCGTGACGTCTCCCGACGCCCAGGAGGCGTACGGGATCCTGCACCCCCAGGCCATGGAGTTCCTGATGGGCCTGCCACCCCGCCATTGGCAAATCAAGGGTTCCCGCGTCGTGCTGATGCAGAGCGGCAGCTACTCGGCGGAGGAGTTGTTCCGGGTGATCTCGGACGTCGAGGACTTCCTCAAGCTGCTTCCTCCGTACCTGGACCAGGACCTGCGTGCCCGTTCCGCGTATTCTGGATAGCGCACGATGAATGCCCCCACTTCTCTGAGCCCATTGCTTGCCGTCGGGTTCTTCGCCCTCGTCACACCGCTGCTCTGGTACATCGTGACCCGCAACCGGTTCGTCCGCCTTCAAAACATGATGCGCGAGAGCTGGTCCAACATCGACGTGCTCCTTAAGCGGCGCTACGATCTGATCCCGAACCTGGTGGAGACGGTCAAGGGTTACGCGGCCCACGAGCAGCAGGTGTTCGAGGCCGTCGCCAAGGCCCGAGAGCAGGCCGTCGCCGATGTGGGAAGCGTCGGGCACCAGGCGCAAACCGAATCCGAGTTGGTTCGGGCGCTCAACCAACTCCTCGTGCGCGTCGAGGCGTACCCGGAGCTGAAGGCAAGCGTCCACTACCTGGCGCTGCAGAACGAATTGACGAACACCGAGGACCGGATCGCGGCGGCGCGTCGGTTCTTCAACGCGAACGTGCGCGACTTCAACCTCCTGCTCGAGTCGTTCCCGTCGGCGATGGTCGGCTCGTCGATGGGCCTGCGGCCTGCCGAGTTCTTCGAAATCGAAGAGCTTCACGTGCGACTTGCGCCGACCGTGGCGCCCGGCCCCCGTTGAGGTTCGTCCCATCGCGAAGCGGTCATAATCACCAACCATGGAGCGCCCGAGTTGGGATACCTACTTCATGCGGTTTGCCCACCTCGCGTCGGAACGCGCGACCTGCCCGAGACGCCAGGTGGGAGCCCTGATCGTCAGGGACCGCCGCATCCTTGCCACGGGCTACAACGGGGCCCCGCGCGGCTTGCCGCACTGCCCCCCGGAGGGACCCGAGCACGACTGGCCGGTCGGGTGCATGCGCGCGGGCCACTGCATTCGTTCCCTGCACGCGGAGCAGAACGCCCTCCTGCAGGCCGCGATGATCGGCGTCGCGTGCGAAGGGGCGACGATGTACGTGACGTGCCAGCCCTGCAACGCGTGCGCGAAGATGATCATCAACGCGGGCATCCAAACCGTCATTTACGAGGGGGAGTACCCGGACGAGTTTTCCAAGGAGCTGTTCCGGGACGCGGGGCTCGACGTTTTCCTCTATCGCGGCGACCGTTTGGAACGTCTTGACCTCGGAGAATGATGGATCTTCTCGATTGGGTCGCGCAGGAGCACGCCAAGCCGCTCGCCGGCTTTCGCGCGCCCCTCATGACCGGTGCCATCGCCCTCACGGTCACCTACTTCCTGACCCCGTTTGTTCGGTCGTTGGCGATTCGAAAGGGCGTGATCGACGACCCCAAGTCCGACGACCGACGGGTGCACACCGAACCCACGCCACGGTGGGGAGGTCTGGCGATCTTCGTGGGAATCGCCGCCGCGTTGGCGGTGGTTTTGCCGTTCGCGTTCCCTCTCAATCCGTTTCCACGGTATCTGCAGGCGATGCTCGTGGCCAGCCTCCTGATCGTGGTGATGGGAGCGCTCGACGACCTCTACCAGTTTCGGGCCTCGGTGCAGGCCTTGTTCCTTCTCACCATCGGAGTGTGTGTCCAGTACTGGTTTGGCGATGCGGGGCGCGTTCAGATCCCCGGCATGGGCAATCCGCTCGCCGCGGAAGGCGGTTGGATCGATTTCGGGTGGGCGGCCGTGCCGATCACGGCGATCTACCTGTTCGTGGTGACCAAGACGATGGACACGATCGACGGCATCGACGGCCTCGCCGCGGGGATCGCCGCGATTGCGGGCGGCACGTTGTCCGTCATCGCCACCTACTTCGTGCTGGACTCGAATCCGCAGCGGGCCGCGGAACTCGGGCGAGCGCTTTGGCAGGATTTGCCGCGGATCGCGATTATCGCCGCCGCGCTCGCGGGGGCCGCGATCGGCTTTCTCAAGCACAACTACAATCCCGCGAAGATCTTCATGGGCACCGGCGGGGCCCAACTGCTTGGATTCCTGCTCGCATGCCTGAGCATCGTCGGTGTGATGAAGACGGCCGCCGCCCTGGCGCTGCTCGTTCCCGTCCTGGTGTTCGGAGTGCCGATCGTGGACGCTGTAAACGTCGTGATTCGACGCCTGGCGAGCCGACAGCCGATCACTCAGGCGGACAAGCGCCACTTGCACCACCAACTGCTGGAGCGGGGGTTGACCCAGCGCCAAGCCGTGTGGGTGCTCTATCTCGTGGCGCTGACCCTGTGCGGCGTGCTGCTCGTGGTGGTGCGACTGTATGGCTAAGCCGGTCGTGGCGTGCGTCGTCGGAACCCGTCCCGAGGCGATCAAGATGGCGCCGGTGGTCCTGGCGCTGAGGGAGCATCGGGACGAGGTGGAGACGCTTCTCGTGTCCACGGGCCAGCACCGGGAGATGTTGGAGCAGGCGTTGGGTGCCTTCGACCTTGCGCCCGATCACGATCTCGCGATCATGCAGCATGGACAGACGTTGGCGGAGGTGACGGCACGGGCGTTGGCCGGGCTGGATGGGCTTTTGGAACGCCTGGAACCCCAGATGGTCGTGGGGCAGGGGGATACGACGACCACGTTCTGCGCGTTCCTCGCCGCGTTCTACCGAGGCATCCCCTCCGCGCACGTCGAGGCGGGGCTGCGCACGGACCGCATCGACAACCCCTTCCCGGAGGAGTTCAACCGTCGCGCCGCCGGTCTGGTGGCCTCGCTCCACTTCCCACCCACGCACTGGGCCGCCGACAATCTGCGCCGCGAGGGCAAGGCCGAATGCGACCTTTTCGTGACCGGCAACACGGGCATCGACGCGGTGCAGGCCATCGCGCCGCGGCTTCCCCAGGAGTGGGCGCCCGATCACGCCGGCCGCGTGCTCGTTCTAACGACGCATCGCCGGGAGAACTGGGGCGAACCTCAGCGCGAGATCGCCCGCGCCGTCCGCACCGTGGTGGACCAAACGCCCGACACGCTCCTGATCGTCCCCATGCACCGGAACCCGCGCGTGCGCGAGGTGCTGGAGGCCGAGTTGGGCGGCCACGCGCGGATCCAGCTGATCGACCCGCCGGAGTATCCGAGGTTCGTGAAACTCATGCAGCGCGCGACCCTGATCCTCACCGATTCGGGAGGGGTTCAAGAGGAGGCGCCGGCGTTCGGGGTCCCGGTGCTGGTGCTTCGGGAGACCACCGAGCGTCCCGAGGGGGTCGATGCCGGCACGGCCAAGCTCGTCGGGACCGATCGGGCGACGATCGAGCGCGAAGCCTTGGCCCTTCTGGGCGATGAGACGGCGTACCGGCGGATGGCGCATGCCGTCAGCCCCTACGGGGATGGCATGGCGGCGCGGAGAATCGCGTCGGTGATCCTTCGGCGCCTGGGCCTGGGGGCCAACGAGGTGCCGATGTGGGGTTGATCGAAGCGATCGTGCTCGGAATTGTCCAGGGGCTGACGGAATTCCTGCCTATATCCAGTACGGCGCATTTACGGATTCTGCCCGCTCTGTTGGGTTGGTCCGATCCGGGGGCGTCCTTCACGGCGGTGATCCAGCTCGGCACGTTGGGTGCGGTGCTTGTGTACTTCCGAAGCGAGTTGGCCTCCGCGCTCGGGGCCTGGGGCCGCAGTCTGGGGGACGCTTCGCTGCGCAAGACGCCCGAGGGCCGGCTCGGTTGGGCGATCTTCTGGGGCACGATTCCGATCGTGATCCTCGGCGTGTTGTTCAAGTCCTCGATCGAGAACGAGTTGCGGTCGCTTGAGATCATCGCCTGGTCCTTGATCGGGATGGGGCTTCTGTTGGGCGTTGCCGATCGGGTGGCGGCAGGCACGAGGGGCGAGCACGAGGCCACGGTGCGCGACGGCGTGTGGGTGGGCCTTTGGCAGTGCATCGCGTTGATCCCGGGTGCAAGCCGCAGCGGGAGCACGATCACGGGCGCCCTGCTGGGCGGTTTCGACCGCGCCGCGGCGGCCCGATTCTCGTTTTTGCTGAGCGTTCCCAGCGTCTTCGCC
This sequence comes from Fimbriimonadaceae bacterium, assembly GCA_023957775.1. Lineage (NCBI taxonomy): Bacteria > Bacillati > Armatimonadota > Fimbriimonadia > Fimbriimonadales > Fimbriimonadaceae > Fimbriimonadaceae bacterium. The sequence goes on from JAMLGR010000006.1 coordinate 112,665, forward strand.
GCGGGTGTGTTCAGCTTGAAAGAGCACGCGGGAGCGCTTGGGGGCCAGTGGATGGCCGTGGCCGTGGCCACGGCGGTGTCGTTCGTGGTGGGGTACGCGTCCATCGCGTTCCTCTTGCGATACCTGCAGACGCGCGGGTTGTGGCCGTTCGTCCTGTACCGGGTGGCTCTCGGAGTCGCGATCCTGGCACTGCTTTCCTCGGGGACGCTTCGTCCCGATACCGGGTTGCCGCCGGCGGAGGGGGCGGTCGTCGCCACCGGGCACCAACCGTGATGTTCCGCCGCAAGCCCAAGGAGGCGATCCAGCCCGAATGGCTGATCGTTGGGTTGGGGAATCCGGGGGCGGAGTACGCGCGCACGCGTCACAACGTGGGCTTCGAGGTGGTCGAGGAGCTGGGCCGGCGGCACCGGATCAAGTTGGACAGGGGTCGGAATCGGGCGCTGGTCGGGATCGGGCGCATTCGGGGAGTGGCCGTGGGGTTGGTGAAACCCCTGACGTTCATGAATCTGAGCGGTCAGTCGGTCGCGCCGCTGGCGCGACAACTGGGGGTCCCGGTCGATCGGATCGCGGTGGTCGCCGACGATCTTGATTTGCCCGTGGGTCAGGTGCGGTACCGGCCCCGGGGCGGTTCGGGGGGGCACAACGGCCACAAGTCGCTGATCCAGATGCTCGGGACCCAGGAGTACCCTCGGCTCCGAATCGGGATCGGTCGCCCGGGAGACGCGACGATCGAGCACGTGTTGAGCCGGTTCGAGCCGGAAGAGCGCGCCGAGATCGACAAGGCGATCGCGGCTTGCGCGGACGCGGTCGAGGAGTTGCTGGCGGACGGACTCGAGGGGCGCCGCGACCTGACGTAGACCGTCCTGTGGCACCCGGTTGCACCCGATCGGGCTCTTAGCGCATCAAAAGGCCTTCGGTGCGCTCGCTGTACGAGTGTTGGGTGTGCAGCAGGTGCAGGGGCAGGTCGCACCGGCTCCACAGGGGCCGGGTCTGGTTCATGTAGACGTGGTAGACGTGGGCGCCGTCCCGCGTCTTTCCCCAGCGCGGCGTACCCGCTCCCGAAATCAGGATCACGTACATGCCCGCGGGCACGAGGACGTCGTCGGTGAACAGATGCGAGCCGCGCAGGACGTCTCCGGTCCGCAAGGCCTCGTCCGCGACCAGCATGTGGCCCCTGAGGGCGGCACGGAGCGAACCCTGGTTTTGGAGCAGAACGAATTCCCGTTCCGCAGATTCGCTTCGCTGGACGCCGACGATTCTAATCACAGAGGTGGACCACCTTGCCTAAAGGGACGGATCGCAAGCCCGATTCGGAGCCGGTTTTCCACACCTTGGGGAGGCCCTCGCAATCCTTAGCCGAGGATAGTCCAACTCCCTCCGAAGCCCCAACTCCGGTTTTTCCCCAATTCCCCATGCTAATCGTTGGCGAGGTTGTGCGCCGCATCGCCCAGCACCCGCACCGCGATGTCGAGCTGCTCGGTCGAGATCCCTCGGGTCATCCGCTCTTCGGTCGCGCTGAGCGCCGACAGGACCTTGCGGAGGGCCGCGCCGCCCTTTCGCGTCAGTTGGATCCGGTTCTCCCGGCGATCGCGCTTGTTCGCGCGCTGCTCGACGAGACCTTTGGCCATCGCGCCCTTCACCGCCTCGCACAAGGAGGGTGGGGTGATTCCCAGCCGCCTAGCCAGCTCCGCCTGGCTCGCCTTCCCGTCGGCCGCGTGCGCCGCGCTGAGAAGCTCGAACGTGCCGTAGTTCAGGCCGTTGGCCTCGAGCACCGGATCGAGCTGCGCGGAGACGAGCTCGGAGAGCACGGAGGCCCGGGCCGAGAGCGACCCCTGCAAAGACCGTTCGCCTTCCATATGGTTAGGATACCTAATGAGTGAGCGGCGCCCAAGTCTGCCCGAGCACGCGCATCCAGTTCCCATGGGCGATCTTGGCGAGATCGCTCTCGCCGAAGCCGTGGGCGCGCAGGGCCCCGACAATCTTCGGAAGCCCGGACGCGTCTCGGATGGCCGAAGGGAGCTGGGTCCCGTCGAAATCCGAGCCGAAGGCGACGTGCTCCACGCCGATGCGCTCGGCAACGTAGGCCATGTGCCGCACCAGCAGCTCCAAGGGAACGTCCGCGTCGAGCCGCCCCTCGGGGTCGAGGTCGTAGTTTGCGAAGATCACGCCCATCACGCCTCCGGAAGCGCCGATCGCATCGATCTGCGCGTCCGTGAGGTTGCGCGAGCGGGGGGCGAGGGCGTGCACGGCCGTATGGGTGGAGACCAGCGGCGCCCTCGAAAGGGAGGCAACGTCCCAAAAACCCCTCTCGTTGAGGTGCGCGAGGTCGATCATCACGCCCAGCCGGTTGCACGCGGCCACGAGTTCGCGGCCGGCGGGCGTGAGGCCCGGGCCCGTGTCCGGCGAGGAGGGAAACCGAAAGGGAACGCCCTCCGCAAAAGCGTTCTTCCGGCTCCACACCAGTCCCAAAGAGCGCAATCCCCGCCGAACCCACCCTTCGAGGTTGGAGAGGTCGGGCGCGATGGCCTCGGCGCCCTCGAAGTGCAACACGACCGCAAAGCGCCCGTCCGCGCGGCACGCCTCCAGAGTCGCCGCATCGCGGGCGACGACGACGCGTCCGGCGGAGCCCGCTTCCAGGGCGAACATCTGTTCCGCGATTCCGCGGGTGAAGGCGTCCGCCCTTTCGAAAGGGTAGGGACCTTCGAGCGGAACCTCGTATCCATCGGCCGTCCGTATCAGCGGCACGTTGCCGGTCGGACCGTACGTGAACTCGGGATTCGGGGCGAAGATGGCGAACAGCCCGCCGAACAAGCCCCCCTCCACGGCGCGCGGGAGGTCGAGGTGCCCCTCCTCCGAACGTTCGAAGAAGGAGCGTCCCGTCGCCCGATCCGGATGGAACAGCTTGAGCAGGGTGTCGTTGTGGCCATCGAAGACGAGCACGGGGACAGATTGGCAGATTTCACCACAGACACGAATGGGCCCGTTCGCGCGTTAGAAAGGGCGTGAAAGCGACAAACATCGCCTTGCTGGCCGTTGCCGCCGCGTTGGTCGGCTGCGGCCAACCCGCCAAGGTGTCTCCACCGGCTCCGAAGCCCGTCGCGCTCGCAGCGGGAACCCCGGTGTCCCTCATCCTGCTCCAAAAGCTCGATTCTGGGGGAACGGCGGTGGGCACGGTCGTTCCGCTGATGGTCGCCGAGGACGTGAAGGCGCCGGACGGCACGGTTTTAATTCGGCGAGGGGCCCCAGCCAGCGGGACCGTGACCCTGTCCCGGAGTGCGGGCGCGCTGTCCGCGCTCGCGAACACCCCGGCGCGGCTCGCCCTGCGTCTCGAGCGCACGTGGGGCGTCGACGGGTCGGAGATCGTCTTGTGCGCCGAGATCGACGACGCCGAGGCGGCGTACGCCTTCACGCGCGATAACACGGGGAAGATCGGGGGAGAGGTCGACCTGGAGAAGGTGTGGTCGAACGACACGGCCCAACCCATCCTCGAGCGGCTCTCGCAGAACCTGGAGGAAGGGAAGAGCCTCGACCTGTCCGATCCCGAGATTCGCCGGACGCTTCAGGACGTCGCCCGCGATCTCAACCTCGACTCCACGAGCCGCCTGCTGCAAAGGGGGGAGCTGGAAAGGGCGGACAACCTGCTTGCCCAGGTTCGGCAGGGCGGAAGCGCGGCGGCCCTGGTGAACGGCGCCGCGTTGCCGACCATCGGTGCGGCGATCGAGCTGGCCAACCTCGCCGGACGCGTCGGCAGCAGGATCGGAGGCGTGTTCAAGGGGCGGAACATCCGCGCGCACGTGGGCACTCCCGTCCCAGCCTTGGTCGCCGAGCAGGCCTCGGTCCGACCACAGCCGGTGTCCGCCGCGTGACGGCGGCACGAATTCGCGTCGAAGGCAGGGTGCAAGGCGTGGGCTTTCGGGCCTTCGTGGTCCGGGAGGCTGCGGTTCTTGGGATCGCCGGCGAGGTTTGGAACACGATCGACGGGGCGGTGGAGCTGCTGGCGGTCCACGGCGATCCGTCGGTCCTTGCCGCTCTCGAACGGAAGCTGGCGCGGGGTCCCGGCCGAGTGGACCGCGTCGTTTCGCGACCTGTGGACGCGGACCCAGCCAACGGATTCGTCATCGGGGCCACGCGGTAGACGTCAGGCGCGGATCTCAAATCGCGCGCATCATCCCCTGGTCCTCGTGTTCCAGGTGGCCGGCGTAACGGTAGAACCAGCGGTCGTCCAACTCTCGAGCAGACAACCGCTGGATGAGGTTCAGTCCCGTCGCAGCACCGGGCTCGCGAACGCCTACTCTTTCGCGCCGCCGGCGATCCAGTCGGCGATCTTCTGGACCTCGTCGTCGGGCATGGGCGGTCCGCCCTGGGGCATCCGGGGCTGCATTGTGCCGCGAATCAAGAGAACGAGTCGGCTCTCGTCGGGCTTGCCGGGGACGATGTTGCGGCCGCGGCCCGATGCCACCAGCGCCTGGTAGTTCGTCACGTCCACCCGGCCGGCACGAGACTGCGCGCTGTGACAGGGCAGGCATCGCTTGGTCAGGATCGGCGAAACGTCCGCGAAGGTGAGCGCGCTCGCGGCGGGCTTTTCCACCTTGGTGGCGCCCGCGGGAGGCGTGAAGGCCCCGACGGCGTCCGCAGAGGACAGAACCTCGAGCTGCGTGGCGATCACCAGGGTCTCGGAACCGGCGGTCTTGATCGAGAAGCCGCGCACCAATCCCGTTTTGGCGTCGAGGTACGCGGTCACCGGCCGCGAATCCGGGGCCGCGGTGGTGAAGGTGATTTCCGTGACGGCGATCCCTTTGATCGTGCGCTTCGCCCCCGTCTGGACGTTGGTGGCGCCTTTGAAGGGATCGCCCCCGAAGAAGCCGCCCCACGCCCAGAGAAGATCGTTGGACATCAGCTTGGCGGTCTCGCCTTCGGGGGCGGGCTCCTCCGTGTACTCGTTCTTGGCGGTGTCGACCGTCCAGAGTGTCTTGCCGTCGGTGGCGGTTTGGGTGCCAGGGGCCTCCCATCGGGCCGTGGAAGGCTTCGCGAGGACCAGTTTGTGCTCGCTGGCAACTCCAGGAATCGGCTGGACCGAAAGGACGAGGCGAAGCGCCGGGGCCTTGGCCAGCGCGGCGTTGTTCGCCGCCAAGGCGCCAGACCCACCTTGAGGAGTGAAGGCGGCAATGGCCAGAAGGGCCGCCGCGAGAACGAAGGGCACGGTTTTGTTCATAGTCGTCGCATTAGAGTACGGCAACGGCCGATCAAGTTGCACCCCCCGTCAAGGATAATGGGTGTATGCGAAAGATTTCCGTGGCCCTTGCCGTTGCGTTGGGCATGCTCGTCGTCGGTTGCGAGGAGGGGGCGGGGACCGCGACCACCCTCGAAAAGAGTCCCGAAGCGACGGCGCCGGCCGTTCAAACCCCCGCGCCCGATGAATCGTCGCAGGACGAGCAGGCCGCCAAACCCAAGGACGGCGACGAGGTGGGCGTGATCCAAACCAACCTCGGCCGCATCGTGGTCCAGTTCTTTCCCGACAAGGCTCCGGGGCACGTGAAGAACTTCAAGGACCTGGCGCGCAAGAAGTTCTACGACGGCACGAAGTTCCACCGCGTGATTCCCGACTTCATGATCCAGGGCGGGGATCCCAACTCGCGCGAGGCGGATCGGAGCCTTCACGGGACCGGCGGGCCGGGCTACGCGATCAAGGCCGAGTTCAACGACATCAAGCATGTGCGCGGCGTGCTCAGCATGGCGCGCTCGAGAGATCCCGATTCGGCGGGAAGCCAGTTCTTCATCATGGTTGCCGCGTATCCGAGCCTCGACGGCGAGTACAGCGCCTTTGGCTCCGTCGTCGAAGGCATGGACGTGGTGGACAAGATCGTGGCCCTGCCCCGCGACGGGAATGACAATCCGCTGGCGGAGAACCCGGCGATCATCGAGTCGATCCGCATCGAAACCTGGCCGCTCAAATAGTCCGCCGCCCCGGCGCGAACTTCGTCGGGGTTGGCACCCTCTACCATTTCGAGGGACACTGTGAGTGTCTTTCGGTGGGCTGCGCCCGCCAATAGGGAGGAGGGATGATTTTGATGAAGAGAGCGCTTCTTTGCGCGATGCCGTGGCTGCTGTCCAGTGCCGTGCTCGCGCAAATGCCCGCCGATGTGGCGGCAAAACAGGCGATCGCCGAGGCCAACCTGAAGATCGAGGTGCCCAGCGTCCGAACTTTGAAGCTCGGCGGGAAGGTCAGCCGGGTGTACGGGGTGCCGTTTGGATACGGGACGTCGCCGCGCGATTCCGCCACACGGTTCTTGGTTCGCTACCACGAGCTGTTCGCACCCGGGGACTCCACGTTCGCCTTCGAAGGAACGCAATCCCTGGCGGGCGGGCGTTTCACGGCCGTCTACTACCGACAGATGGTCGGCGACGTGCCCGTCGACCGCGGCTACCTCACCCTGATGGTCAGGAGCGAGGCGGAGTTTCCCATCGTGCTTGCCAGTTCGGGAACGCAGATCGTGCGCTCGATGACGACCGAACCCAAGGTCCCGGCGATCGGGGTGGTGGGGAAGGTCTCGCGCCTGAACCGCAAGCTCAAGGCGTTCAGCCAACCTTCGCTCGTGGCCTACCCGCACGAGACCGAAACGCGCCTTGCGTGGACGCTCACGGGCGACTCGGTCGAGCTGAAGGACCAGCAGAAATACCAGATCTTCGTCGATGCCATGACGGGCGAGGTGCTCGAGTGGCGAAACCGGATCTTCCGCACGGATGTGTTGGGCAACGTCTCGGGCAAGTACACCCCGGGGTTGAAGCCCGACCAACCCAACAACCCGCCGGCGCTGATGCCCGTTCCCGGCGCCGGTGTGAACATCACCGGAGGCAGTGCCGGCTACGCGGACGGCAACGGCGATTTCGTGTTGCCGAACGGCGGCACGGCGCCGGTGACGGTGACCGGGAGGCCGGTCGGGCGTTGGTCGTCCGCTGCGAACTCCGGTGGCGCCGCCCTGACTGGCGGCGTCAACGTGACCCCGCCGGGGCCCGCGAACATCGTGCTGAATGCCGCTCCCGTTGAATTCGACACGGCTCAGCTCAACGGTTTCACGCAGGCCGAGCGCATCCACAATCTGGCGAAGGCGGTCCACCCGACGTACCCGGGAATCGACATTTCGTTGACCACCAACGTCAACGTGAACAACACGTGCAACGCGAACTACAACGGTTCGGCGATCAACTTCTTCCGAGCGGGTGGCGGGTGTCCAAACACAGCCTACAGTTCGGTGGTTTGGCATGAGTACGGTCACTTCATCATCGATCGCGGCCACCCCAGCGCTGCCGGGGACTACCACGAAGGCGTGGCCGACGTGTCTGCGTGCATGGTCGGCGATACCCCCGAACTCGGGCTTGATTTCCGAGGCCAGGGCACGGGTCCCCTGCGCAATGCGATCAACACGGTGAATTACCCCTGCTCCGGGGAAGTGCACCTTTGCGGCCAGGTGATCTCGGGCGCCTTCTGGATGACGATCCTCGAACTCGACCAGACGATCGGCCATGCCGCGTCGTTGCCGATGCTGCGGAGCTGGTGGCTGGACAGCATCTTGCTGCGCCCGTCGGGAATCAACCCGGGCATCACGATCGACGTGCTGACGCTCGACGACGACGACAACAACATCTACAACGGGACGCCGCACTACCAGGAGATTGCCGACGGTTTCGGGGCGAAGAACCTCGACGCGCCCGAGTTGGAGTGGGTCCAGATCGCACCGCAGGGCCTTCCCGAGTTCCTCATCAAGCCGAGAAGCCCGGGCCGCGAGGAGGTGACCCCCACCTACGTCGTGCGGGTCCTGGTTCAGGACAACGTGGGCACGGTCGACCCGGGGGCCGTCAAGGTGTGGACGTCGAAGAACGGCGGCGCCTTCACATCGAGGTCGTTGGTGCCGGTGCCTGGGCATCCCCATCAGTTCTACACGGCGATTCCGATTCCGCCGTGCGGGACCTCGGTTCGGTACTACTTGGAGGCGCGGGACACCCAGAACAGGGTGACGACGTACCCGCGGGCTGGAGCCGATCAGCCGATTCAATTCGTGGTCGCCGAGGACATCCTGGTCCAGTTCGAGGACACGTTCCAATCGAATCTGGGTTGGTCCGTGGAGAACATCGCCGTTTCGACGGGCGCATGGGTGCGCGACGCTCCGCGGGGGACGAGCCTCAACGGCCTCCCGGCGAATCCGGGTTCGGATTCCAGCGACCCCGGTTCGCTCTGCTACTTCACGGGACAGGGCGCCATCGGAGGAGCGGTGGGCGATGCCGACGTCGACGGGGGCCCCACCCGGCTGATCTCGCCGGTCATCGATCTGGCGGGAAGCAACGCGATCATCGAGTATCGCCGGTGGTTCTTCAACGACGACGGCGACGACGCGTTGACCGTCGAGGTCTCGAACGACAACGGGGCGTCTTGGACGCCGGTCGAGACGGTGCTCTTCGCCGGTGCGGAGAACGCTTGGATCCCCCGTTCGTTCGCGGTGAGCGACTTCGTGACGCCGTCCGCGACGGTGCGCGTTCGGTTCTCCACGTCGGACAACCCGAACAACTCGATCACCGAGGCCGGGGTGGACCACTTCGTCGTGAAGCGGCTCATTTGCCACTAGGTGACAGGTCTTCCGGGGCCCCCGCGAAGGGGCCCCGAGGACCACGAGATCCATGTCCAACGAACGGCACCTCCCCTGTGCGGCCGCCCTGGGCGCGAGCCGTGTCGGAGCGGCGCGCCACGCGACCCGCGTGGATCTCTGGAGGTGCATCGAACAGGCGCGCGCCGAGTTGGCGGAGCGGGCCGGGGAGGGGGTGTCGCTCCGGACGCTTTCCCATGCCGCGGGCCTTTCCCCCTGGCACTTCCAGCGCGTGTTCAAGCGCGCTTGCGGAGAGACCCCGCACGCGGCGCTGAGGCGGATGCGTCTTGAAGCAGCCCATCGCCTCCTCAGCGAGACCGGGTGCAGCGTGACGGAAGCGTGTTTCGCCGTGGGGTTTTCAAGCGTGGGTTCGTTCTGCCGGCTCTTCCGCCGCAGCTATGGCCGGTCGCCAGGATCGGTGCGAAAGTCGCAACCCCGGACAACGGCTTAGCCCTCCACGTCGCGCACAATGCGTCCATTGCGCCGCGCGGCCGTGCGCAGGGAGGTCCCATGTCTCACCACGTTTGCCACATCGAATTCAACTCCACCGATCTCGAGCGATCGCAGGCGTTCTACGCGCAGATCTTCGATTGGAAGTTCGCTGCTTACGGACCCGAAATGGTGGTCTTCGGCACGGATGCGGGCCACATCGGCGGGCTGATCAAGACCGACAAGGTGGGCGCGGGAGATTCTCCTTCGGTGTGGTTCGAGGTCGAATCGGTCGAGGAGACGCTTGGCAAGGCCCTCGCCGCGGGCGGAGCGGTCCGAAGTCCGAAGTCCCCGGTGCCGGGAGTCGGCTGGTCGGGAGCGTTCACGGACCCCGACGGGAACGCCGTGGGTCTGGTCGAGTACTCGGCGGAACGGTAAACAAGAGCGCCCCCGCCGAAGCTAGTTCGACGGGGGCGCCACGCGTGCCGGCTCAGGGCTTGATCAGCCATGCCAGGCGGTCGATGCGCGTCCGCCAGACGATGTTGAGGTCCGCTGCAACGAGGTTGAAGCCGACGCGAGCCTTGATCTTCCCGGTGCCGGGTTCCACGTACCGAGCGGCCTCGGCTCCTGTGACCACGACGTTCATGGTCGTGTCGCCCAGCGTGCCGAACCGTGTGTCCTTCAAGACCCACCGGTTGTCCACGAAGTCGTACAGGTAGACCTTCTGGTTCGTGCCGCCGATCTGGATGCCCGCTTCCAGCTGCAGCTCGAAGTGGCCCGGCGATTGGAGCGGCGACGTACCCTCCATCTCGATGAGGATCTGATCGTAGATCGTCTCCTGAGCCGGGTTGAGTTCGAGCACGGCGTAATGGTCGTCGGAGCTGACGACACTCGCGACCGTGCCGCTGAACAACCGGCCGTTCACCATTCGCAGCGCCGAGGGCGGGGCCGTCGTCTGAGGCCCCTTGGTGTCGACGGTAAGGCCCGGCAGCGAGCCGGATTTGAACAACCCGATCTCGCCTACGGTGCTCGCCGGCGGCGTCGCGCACTCGAACCAGAAGTTGAAGACCGTGCCGTACTTGAGCGGGTTGGCTCCCGCCTGCCCGAAGGTGCCTGTCGACCACGTGATCTTGTCGTTCGCCTTGGTCGAGGTCCAGTCGTTGCCGCTGTCTTGATCGATGTCTCGGAATCCGACGTTGGTGACCGCCGTGGAGTCGAGCACCGGGATCGAGAACTCGCGGATCTGCCGATCGATGTCGTGCACGTAAAGCGCGTAATCGTATCGGTAGTTGCCGCCGCCGAGGTCCGTGGTTTTGACCGCGAGAATCGCGTCACCCTCGTCGCGAGGGGTGGCGATCGCGTTCATGTCGCCCCATCGGGTGATGGCGGGTCCGGGACGCAACGGCTCCGAAGACGTCACGAAGCTCCACTGCGAGCCGGTCCAGTTCATCGAGTTGATGGAGCGCGAGGCGATGTTGTTGTACTTGTCGATCGTCTCGTCGCGCGAGATGTAGTACGCCTCGTAGAAATACTGGGCCCCGGCCACGCCGAGATCGGCATCCCGGACTTGCAGCCGGTGGTCGATCGAGGAGAGGCCGCTTCCCGAATTGCGGCGCGTACAATCCGGCTGGTAGTTCGAGAACCACGAGTTGTTGCAGTCCCAAATGCCGGTAAACGGGTTGACCTCGTCGCGCCCGCCGAGCCACGTTTGGCTGGCGTTGTTGCCCGCGCTGTACGTGTCCGAGCAGTTGACGCCGAGGAGGCTTCCGGTGCCCGGGTTCTGGCACGTGCCGCACTGGTTGCTGTTCAGGGCGTAGAAGCCGTGCTTCAGCCACGACTGGCCGATCTGCTCGAAGCGACCCTGATAGATGCGGTACATCTGCATGGCGATCACGGGGTGGCGGGTGTCCATCGCCTGGTACCAGGGGATGTTCGCGTTGCCCGGGTTGCACGACGTCGTGGCCATCGAGAGGCCGTTCATGCCGTTCGGGTACGACCCTTGGTGCCCGTAGGAAGTCAGGCCGTACAACTCCACGATCGAAACGTCGAGGGGGACATCCTCCTCACCACCGCGCGGAGGCCCACCGCGGAAGGGCTTGGGGCTGTCGCCCCCGCTCCACTTCGCGTCAGCCTCGATCGTGGCCTGGCCGATCAACTGCCCGGCGAGTTCGGGCCGGCCCATGGCCTTGGCCGACGCCGCGTTGATGACGAGGTCCGCATACCCGATCAGAAGCTGGTTCTTCTCAGGGTTCCAGCCGACCTTGGCATGGTTGATGTCGAGGCTGATCGAGCCCTTGCCGCCCTCGAGCGCCAATCCCATCTGGGGCAACGCGGCCTTCGGCTGGATCTCGAAGCCGTTGAGGGCGAAGGTTCGCCTTCCGGACCGCAATCCGAATCCGCCCGTGTTCGTCAGTCTGCCCGATTCGAACTGCCGGAACTGGTGGTTCTCGATTTCGAACAGGAGCGTCGATTCGCCGAGTGCGAAGCCCAAACCGTCGGGCATGTCCCACTTGGCCTTGGCCGTAGTGCGGGCTTGCACGACGTCCAGCCCGATCGCTTCCAGAATTCCGGGAGCGAGTTCGAGCGTCGTGGTTCCTCCCGTCACACGCCACGTCTCCGTGGCTTGCGCGGTCGTCGCGCCCAGCAGGAGCGCAGTCGCGGCCAGGCCGCATGCAAAACGAAATTTCATATGAGTAACAACCTGCCTTTCAAATGCCGAAAGAAGGACCCAGACCCGTGCGGAATCCCCCCGGCGCTCGCAGAGACCCCCCTTTGCGACCCTGATAGTGTAACCCGGATCTTGCGATCTGCCAAGGCGAATCGCCTTTGGCTAGGGAGCCGGCGCCCCTCCGCGACGGTTCTGGAGTCGGCGCGCCAGGGCGTCGGCCGTTCGGACATCGCCCTTGATCCGGTACAGCGTTTCCGCGGCAGCCCATGCGCCGTCGTCGTCGGCCGAGGCGCGGACGAGGTCCCGCAGTGTGGACTCTAAACGCCCGCTTTCGGAGACGGCGCGGCCCCAGGCGTCCAGCACTTCGGGCGCGAACGGATCGAGCTTTCGGGCCATGTTCGCTTGCTCGAGGGCGTCCGCACCCTGGCCCGCGTCGAGCAGCAGACGGCTGAGCACCACGTGGCCCTCGACGAATTCGGGGGCCAGTCGAACGGCTTCGCGCTCGGCTGCGATCGCCGCGTTGTGGTCGCCCGCCTCGGCCAGGATGATCGCGAGCGTGTGGCGGCCTTGCACCGATTGGGGATCGAGACGAACGGCCTCGCGGGCGGAGGTGGCGGCTGCGTTGAGTTTCCCCAAGGCGGCCAATGCGAGGGCGAAGTTGATGCGCAGGTTCGCGTCGTCCGGGTGCCTCGTGGCGAGGTAGTCCCACTGTTCTGCCGCCTGCCGGTGGTTTCCCAGACTGGTGGACAAGGCGGCAAGATCGCGACGCGCCGGTTCCCACGTCGGCTCGTCGGAGACGGCCTTGCGGAGCGCACGCTCGGCCTCCTCGAACCGCCCCAGCTCCCCGAGGGCCCTTGCCAGCGCGCGCTGGACCTCTGCGTTTCCTCGCATGAGTCGAGCCGCCGTTTGAAGGTGCGGAAGGGCCAAGCCGGGACGCCCGAGCCTGCGTTGGAGATTCCCGATCATCGCTTCGTTGCGGCCCATCGCGACCAGGCCGTAACGCGAAACCCACTCGAGATGGCCCAAGGCCGTTTCGGCGATCCTCATGGTCTTGGGGGCGACGTCCGACGGCCCCCCGGCGTCGAGGGAACCGACCGCCTGGGCATGCAGGGCCGCGCCTTCTCTCACGTGGTACTGGACCATCGCCGAGTGCACCAGAAACGCGATCGCGGCGAACCCCACCGCGCGCGTCCACCAGCCTGCGGGCCGCACGCCCGACGCATCCCGAAGCTGCCAACGTTGGAGGCGAACGCGCGGGGAGTAGAACGTGCGGGCGACCATCAGCAACCCGAAGGAAGCGAATGCAGAGGCGCCAAGGGCGAGCAGGAACGGCACGAGGTCGTAGAGTCCGCGCAGCGCGTACAGGCAACCGAGGAAGAGCACGGCCAACCCGATCTCTTCCGGCCACGAGAAGTCATAGACCTTCACCGGTGCCCTGGGGACCTTGCCGCGGGCGACGGACGGCTTGCCGAACCCGAAGTAGAGCGCCTTGTTTGGACACACGTCCACGCAGTCCATGCACTTCATGCACCCCGGATCGACGACCATGCCGTAAGCCCGAACCTCCTCGTGCACCCGCACGTTGGACGAGCACACGGCGGTGCAGTGGCCGCAGCCTTCGCAGGCGTCGGTCACGCGGATCTTGCCCGGCGCGAAGCGGTCCGCCTGGGAGAAGAACGCGCCGTACGGGCAACCGTAGGTGCAGAACCCCTTGTTGCCCACGAGCCACACGACGGCGAAGCCGCACACGAGGAATGTGAGGATCGATACGAACGGGCCCGGGAACGTTTGCCAGAAGCGGTCCGTGGTGAGGTGGAAGACCCAGGCCGGGGCGGGCCGCCCCTCCCAAATCCGGAGCACCTGCGGCCACGCGAACATGTAGAGAGCCGCAAACAGGGGAACGAAGGCCAGAAGGCGCGAGCGGAAGGGTTTGGGCCGAACGCCCACGCGCTTGAGCAGGGACCCGCACAGGTCCTGGTAGGCCACGAGGTGGCACGCCCACCCGCAGAAGAAGCGCCCGAGCACGAGCGTCGAGGCGATCATGAGGACGAAGAAGATGAAGCCTGCGTTGAGCAGCCCTTGTTCGAGCGTCTGCATCGATTCGCTCGGTTCCAAGGGAGTGAGCGAACGCCCCGTCTGCGCCCAGTGGGCGATGTGGATCGCGATCGCCGCGTGAACGAGGATCAGACTCAGCGCGCGCCATTTGGCTCGACGCGACTTCGCCACCTCCGTCTTGGGGGGAGGTGGCGTGCCGTCGCGTGCCGTGGGGATCGGGATGAGGCTCATGGTCGCCGATGGGGTTCCAAACGCCATTATCGCCCGGCGTGTGGCGGGCCCCTCACGTACAATCAATGGAGGAGTCGATGAAATGAGGCCGATCATGGGGGCTGGACGAGGCGGAGTTTCACGCTGGGCGTTGCCCTGCGCCGCGCTGGCCTGCCTGGCGCTGGGCGCCGGGTCGGACGTTGCGGACGCGCGCCAAAAGCAGACGCCTCCGCCGGCGCGCTTCGCGAAAGAGGCCGCACCGATGATCGCCAAGTACTGCTTCCCCTGCCACGCGGGATCGACGCCTGCGGGCGGAGCCAATCTCGCCGCGGCCAAGTCCGAGGAGGACCTTCGGGCCAATCCCGGCGTGTGGGCCCGTGCGGCCGAGAACCTGCGCTCGGGGAGGATGCCCCCGGTGGGCGCGGCCCAGCCCGATTCCAAACAACGCGAGGCGGCCGCCGATGCGATCGAAGCTGTGCTGACGGACTGCCTTCGACCCGACCCCGGGCGGGTGACGATCCGTCGTCTCAACCGGGCGGAGTACGACAACACGATCCGCGACCTGGTGGGCCTCGATCTGGGCTTGGCGGGCGACTTCCCGTCGGACGACGTGGGCGAGGGGTTCGACAACATCGGCGACGTGCTCTCGCTCTCCCCCCTCCTGATGGAGAAGTACCTCGCGGCGGCCGAGACGATCGCCCAGAAGGCGATCGTGGTCCCCGAGAATCGCAGCACAGTGTTCGAGGGCGACGATCTGCGCTTCGACGCGGGCGTGAACCCGCTTCCCTCGGGCGAACGGGTGATGTTCACCAACGCCGAAGTCTATGGCGTGCGGGAGTTCCCCAAAGGCGGCGCGTACCGCATCCGCGTGCGCGCCTACGGACAGCAGGCGGGCCCCGACCCGGCGCGGATGGCGATCCTGCTCGATGGGCGCGAGTTGGCGCGGTTCGACGTGCTCGCCGTCCGCGCCAAACCCCAGTTCTACGAGGTGCCCGTGGAGTTGGCATCCGGGCGCCATCGGATCGGCGCCGCGTTTCTGAACGACTACTACAAGCCCGATGCCGCGAACCCGGCCGATCGCGACCGAAACCTCGCGGTGGACTCGATCGAGGTGGTGGGTCCGGCGGGGGCGGCGCCGCAACTGCCGCCGTCGCACGTGCGCATCGTCACCGCGGTTCCTTCAGGAGAACTTTCGCGCGAGGAGGCGACGCGGCGCGTGCTGCAGGCCTTCGCGTCCCGGGCGTTCCGCAGGCCGGCGACCGCCGACGAGGTGGACAAGCTTGTGCGCATCGCCCTTATGGCCCAGCGCGAAGGCGAGCCGTACGAGCGCGGCCTGCAACTTGGCGTGGAGGCCGTGCTCGCGTCCCCGCAGTTCCTGTTCCGCGTCGAACTGGATGCAGACCGCGCGGGCGAGGTGAGGGAGCTGAACGCGTACGAACTCGCCTCGCGCATGGCGTACTTCCTGTGGAGCTCGATGCCGGACGCCCGGTTGGAGGCGCTGGCCGCGAGCGGGGAACTGCTTCGCCCCGACGTGCGGCGACAGGAGCTTGGCCGGATGCTGAAGGACCCCAAATCCGAGGCTTTGGGACAGAACTTCGCCGAACAGTGGCTGCAGCTTCGCAAGCTGCAGATCGTCGCTCCCAACAAGGATCAGTTCCCGACCTTCGGGCCGGAGATGCGCGACGCCATGCGCCGGGAAACCCTGCTCTTCTTCCAGGAGATCCAGCGCCAGGACCGCAGCGTGCTGGAGTTTCTGGATGGCAAATTCACCTACGTCAACGGGCTGCTGGCCAAGCATTATGGGATCCCCGGCGTCCAGGGGCCCGCGTTCGTACGGGTGGCGCTCGACGGGAAGCGGCGCGCGGGGGTGTTGACCCAGGCAAGCGTGCTCACCGTCACGTCGAACCCGACGCGCACCTCGCCGGTGAAGCGCGGAAAGTGGATTCTCGAGCAGATCCTCGGGACGCCCCCTCCCCCACCGCCGCCGGGAGTCAGCGACCTCAAGGAGTCGGAGGCCGTGAAGGGCGCCACGATGCGCCAGTTGCTCGAGAAGCACCGCGAGAATCCCATGTGCGCGTCGTGCCACGCCCGGATGGACCCGCTGGGCTTCGGCCTCGAGAACTTCGACGCGGTGGGCCAGTGGCGTGACCGGGAGGGCCCCGCGCCCGTGGACGCGACGGGCGTGCTGCCCGATGGCACGAAGTTCAACGGACCCGCCCAACTCCGGAAGATCCTCCTGGCGCGCAAGGAGCAGTTCGTCAAGACGTTTGCCGAGAAGATGCTGGTCTACGCCCTCGGGCGCGGGTTGACCCTGACCGACCGCTGCCACGTCGACACCATCGCGGAGCACGCCAAGAAGAGCGGCTACCGCTTCTCCTCGATCGTGGAGGCGGTGGTCGAAAGCGACCCGTTCCTGAAGCGTCGGGGATGAACCCGTCGTACACTACAGCAAGATGAAGATCACACGGCGCACGGCCTTGCGTGGATTGGGGACGGCGATCGCGTTGCCGGTCCTGGAGCGGATGCTGCCCTTGTCCGCACTGGCGCAGACCCCGGTGGTGCGCCCCAACCGGATGGCGTTCCTGTTCGTGCCGAACGGGGTGAACATGGGGCACTGGACGCCGGCGTCCGTGGGCTCGGGCTTCGAATTGCCATCGACGCTGGCCCCCCTCGCCCCGGTGCGGGACTCGATGTCCGTGCTGACGGGTCTGACGCAGAAGGGGGCGTTCGCGTTGGGGGACGGGCCGGGCGACCACGCGCGGTCGGCCGCGGCGTGGCTGACGGGCGTGCATCCGAAGAAGACCTCGGGCGCCGACATCCATGTAGGCATCTCGGCGGACCAGCTTGCGGCGCAGCGCGTGGGGGACAAGACGCGTTTTCCCTCGCTGGAGCTGGGGTGCGAGCGAGGCGCCCTGGTGGGCGATTGCGACTCGGGTTACAGCTGTGCGTACTCGTCGAGCATCGCGTGGCGCTCGGAATCGACCCCCGTCGCCAAGGAGACGAATCCGCGTCTGGTGTTCGAGCGGCTGTTCGGCGGCGGCAGCGCCGACGAGGCCGAGGAGGCGAAGCGACGCCGCGACCGGTACCGCCTGAGCGTGCTGGACTTCGTGCGCGACGAGGCCTCGAAGCTCAAAGGGCAGCTCGGCGCGCGCGACCAGCAGAAGATGGAGGAGTACTTCGAGAGCGTCCGCGAGATCGAGCGCCGGATTGCCCGCGCGGAAGGGGACCACGGTGTTCCCGCCGGAGCGGCGCGCCCGCAAGGCACCCCGCGCGATTACGGCGAGCACCTGCGGCTGATGGGCGATATGATGGTGCTCGCGTTCCAGGCGGACCTCACGCGCATCTGCACGTTCATGTTCGCCAACGAGGGCAGCAACCGAAGCTACGCGCTGATCGGGGTTCCCGAGGGCCACCACGACATCTCCCACCACGGGAAGAACGAGGAGAAGCTCGAGAAGAAGCGGCAAATCGACCGATTCCACGTCGAGCAGCTCGCCTACGTGTTGAACCGGATGGCAAAGATCGAGGAGCCGGGTGGCACGATGCTCGACAACACGATGCTCGTGTACGGCGGAGGGATCAGCGACGGGGACCGGCACAACCACGACGATCTCCCGATTCTGCTGTTCGGCCGAGGCGGGGGGACGATCGCGCAGGGTCGCCACATCCGGTACCCGAACGGAACGCCGATGAACAACCTGTTCGTGTCGCTTCTGGACCGCATGGGAGTCCATGGCGAGACGCTAGGGGACGCGACGGGGAAGTTAAGCGAGTTGCTTTGAGCGCTGAGTCGAGTCCCGATTCCCGATTCCCGAGTCCCGATTCCCGAGTCCCGATTCCCGAGTCCCGATATACTAGACGCATGGTCCTTCTCGCCGCACTGGTCTTCGCGACCACCCCCCAAGCGCAGCCCGCGCTGCCCAACCGCATCCTGATCATGAGCCGGACCCTGGGGTACCGCCACGACTCGATTCCCACGGGGGTCGCCGAAGTGACGGCGCTGGCCAAAGCCCACGGCATCGAGGTCGAGGCCACCGAGGATTCCACCAAGTTCACGCATGAAAACTTGAAACGATTTGGCGCCGTGGTGTTCTTGAGCACGACGGGCGACATCCTCGATGAGGCGCAGCAACTGGCCTTGCGGCGGTTTGTGGGCATGGGCGGAGGGTACATGGGCATCCACGCCGCGGCGGACACCGAATACGACTGGCCATGGTACCGGGATCTGGTGGGCGCCTGGTTCCTGTCGCACCCCGCGATCCAGCAGGCGAAGATCGAGGTCGTGGACCACGAGCATCCGTCGACGAAGCACTTGCCCGCGGTGTGGACGCGCACCGACGAGTGGTACGACTTCCGCGCCCTCCCTCCGGCGGACGCGCGCATCCTGCTCAAGCTCGACAACTCGAGCTACCAGGGCAGCAAGATGGGCGACAACCACCCCACGGCCTGGTGCCGCGAAGTGGACGGCGGGCGTTCGTTCTACACGGGCGGCGGCCACACGAAGGAGTCGTACGCGGAGCCGGATTTCCAGAAGCACCTCGAGGGCGGCCTCCTCTGGGTCCTCCACAAAGCCTAACCCTTCGGCTTCGCCACCACCACGAACTGCCAGTACTTCGAGTCCTCGAAACGGTTGCCCGTGAGCAGGTTCAGCAGTTTGAGCTTGCGCCCGTAGTTGGCGTTCACCCCTTGCAGTGAAACGACCGAGAAGTCGGCCTCCTCGAACAGTCGCGGGATGCTCTTCTTCGTGAAGAACCGCAGGTGGGTGCGGTCGAAGATGCCCTCCTCGCGGTACCGGAAGTCGCCCTCCCAGACAATGTGGGCCAGCGCCTCCCAATAACGGAGGTTGGGCAACGAGGCGACCACGCATCCTCCGGGCGCCAGAAGTCGCGCGGCGTCCCGTAAGGTCGCTGCAGGTTCGGCCAGGTGCTCCAAGACGTCGGCGAAGACGACGGCGTCGAACGAGGCGGCCTCAAGGGTAGGCATGAGGAGGCGGCAGTCGCCGATCAGCACTTTGTCGAGGCGCGCGGCTGCGTGAGGTTCCATGTCAGGGTTCATCTCGATGCCCCAGACTTCCGCCCCGCGCTCCAGGCGAAGGGTTTGGCCGAACACGCCCGCGCCACACCCCACATCCAGGATGCGCCCGGCGTCCCGGGGAACAAACGCCGCCACCTCGGGCCGCGGGCCCTTGTAGTAAAGCGGAACCCCGTCCAAAGACGTCGGCTGCATGAGCGCCAGTCTATCCCTTCCCCCGCAGACCCCCATCGCGCACATAGCGTCCTTTGCCTGCAACTCCCCCCGCGCCTCGGCGCCTCTGCGTGAAACCCTAGCGCCCTTTGCGTCCTTTGCGTGCAACCCTCCCCCCGCGCGCTACACTCGAAGCAACGCGCCATGGCTCCCGACACCAACCCCAACCCCGAGGCCGCTCGGCTGGACGAGAATCGGAGCCCCCACGCGCCCTGGCACCGGTGGGGCCCCTATTTGTCCGACCGGCAGTGGGGAACCGTGCGCGAGGATTACTCGGCGGACGGCTCTGCGTGGGACTACTTCCCGCACGACCACGCGCGCTCCCGCGCCTACCGCTGGGGCGAGGACGGGCTGTTCGGCTTCTGCGATCGCCACGGCCTGCTGTGCCTCTCCTTCGCGCTTTGGAACGGGAAGGACCCCATCCTCAAGGAGCGCCTCTTCGGGCTCACCAACGCGCAAGGCAACCACGGAGAGGATGTCAAGGAGTGCTACTTCCACGAGGACGGGCTGCCCTCCCACGCCTACATGCGCGCCCTCTACAAGTACCCGCAGGCGGCCTTCCCCTATGATGAGCTGGTCGAAGTCAACGGCAAGCGCCCGGTGGACGAACCCGAGTACGAGTTGGCGGACACCGGAGTGTTCGACGAGGAGCGCTACTTCGACGTCGAGGTCGAGTACGCGAAGCAGTCCCCGGACGCCATCGCCATGCGCCTGACGGTCACCAACCGCGGTCCCGATACCGCGGAGCTGGTCGTGATGCCGCATCTGTGGTTCCGCAACACGTGGTCTTGGAGCGAGGACGCGCCCCGCCCCAAGCTGCGCCAAACCGAGCCGGGCACGGTGAAGGCGGAGCATCCGCGTTACGGAGCCATGACGTGGTGGTGCGAGGGGGAACCGACGCTCCTGTTCACCGAGAACGAGAGCAATGCCGAGCGGCTGTTCGGCGAACCCAACGCGACCCCCTATGTGAAAGATGCCTTCCACGCGACGGTCGTGGACGGGGACGAGACCGCGGTCTGCCCTGACGGAGAAGGCACGAAGGTGGCGGCGCTCATCCGCGTGTCGCTGAAGCCGGGAGAGTCCCAGAGGGTTCGGGCGACTCTGGGTTTCGCCATGGAGCCCGCCCCGAAAGCGGACGACCTGGACGCGCTCTTCGCCACGAGGAAGAAAGAGGCGGACGCGTTCTACGCGGCCTTGGGTCCGCACGTGCCGGAGGATCCCGCGCGGGTTCAGCGGAGCGCGGTCGCGGGCTTGCTTTGGAGCAAGCAGCACTACCGTTTCGTCGTGCACCGCTGGCTCGACGGCGACCCCACGGCGCCTCCCCCTCCGGCCAGCCGTCTCAAGGGTCGAGATTCCGACTGGCGGCACCTGCACGCCGACGACGTGCTTTCGGTCCCCGACAAGTGGGAGTTCTCGTGGTTCGCGGCGTGGGATCTGGCGTTCCAGAGCGTCGCGTACGCGCTGGTGGATCCCGCGTTCGGCAAGTTCCAACTCACCCGCCTGGTGGAGGAGGCATATCTCCACCCCAACGGGCAGATGCCCGCGTACGAGTGGGCATTCGGCGATGCGAATCCGCCGGTGCACGCGTGGGCGGCGTGGCGGGTCTACACGATCGACCGCCGCATCACGGGGGTGGGCGACCGCGAGTTCCTCGAGCGCATGTTCCTCAAGCTGCTGCTGAACTTCACGTGGTGGGTGAACCAGAAGGACCAGGGTGGCAACAACGTCTTCGAAGGTGGCTTTTTGGGGCTGGACAACATCGGGGTGTTCGACCGCAACGCGGCGCTTTCCGACGGGAGCTTCGTCGAGCAGGCCGACGGCACGAGCTGGATGGCGATGTACTGCCTCGACATGTTCACGATCGCGGTCGAGCTTGCCGAGAGCGACGCGGCTTACGAGGATTTGGCTGCGAAGTTCCTCGACCACTTCCTCTACATCGCCGAGGCGATGAACAAGTTGGGGTCCGGCACGGGCCTGTGGGACGAGGACGACGGTTTCTTCTACGACGTGCTGGCGCGACCTGACGGGGCTCACACCCAGCTCCGGATTCGATCGATCGTGGGGTTGATCCCGCTCTTCGCCTCGACCACTTTGGAGGCGGATCGGCTGGAGCGGCTTCCGGTGTGCAGCGAGCGGCTCGAGTGGTTTCAGAGGCACCTACCGGATCTGATGGGCAACGTGGCGTCCTTCGTCGTTCCGGGGCAGAACGACCGCCGGCTGCTGAGCGTGGTGGACGAGAAGAAGCTGCGCCGCATCCTGGCTCGAATGCTCGACGAGGACGAGTTCCTCTCGCCCTACGGCATCCGTTCGCTTTCGAAGGCGCACGCCGAGCACCCCTTCGAGTTACGTTTGGGTGGCGAGACGGCTTCGGTGGATTACGAACCCGGCGAGTCGCGCGTCGGCACGTTCGGCGGGAACTCGAACTGGCGGGGTCCGGTGTGGTTTCCGCTGAACTTCCTGATCATCGAGGCGCTGCAGCGGCTGCACTACTATCACGGCGACGCTTTCCAGGTGGAGATGCCCACGGGGTCGGGCCATCTCGTGTCGCTCGACGAGGTCGCCAAGGAGTTGGAGCGGCGCCTGCTCGCCCTGTTCTTGGATTCGGACGGCCAGCGGCCTTACTGGGGCGGGGAAGCGGTGTACGCCCGTCCCGAGTGGCGCAACCACCTGTGGTTCAACGAGTACTTCCACGGAGACACGGGCAGGGGTCTCGGAGCCTCGCACCAGACTGGTTGGACCGCGCTGGTCGCGAAGCTCGTGGAGCAGTTCTACGTGACGGCGTATGGGGGAGGGGGTTGAGGGGAGCGTCCTCCCCTCGACACACAATCCTCAATACCGATACATCTCGGCTTTGTACGGCCCTTCGACGTCCACGCCGATGTAGTTCGCCTGATACTCGGTGAGTTCCGTGAGCGTTACGTTCAACTTCACGAGCTGCAACCTGGCCACTTTCTCGTCCAGCAGCTTCGGCAGCACGTACACGCCGGGCGCGTACTCGCCCCTCTTGGTCCACAGTTCGATCTGTGCGAGCACCTGGTTCGCGAACGAGCTGGACATCACGTACGACGGGTGGCCGGTGGCGCACCCGAGGTTCACGAGGCGGCCCTTGGCGAGCAGCGTGATCTTCTTGCCGTCGGGGAACGTGATGTGGTCGACTTGGGGCTTGATCTCGTCCCACTCGTACTTCTCGAGCGACGCGACGTCGATCTCGTTGTCGAAGTGGCCGATGTTGCACACGATCGCCTCGTTCTTCATGGCGGCCATATGGTCGTGCGTAATCACGTGGTAGTTGCCCGTGGCGGTGACGAAGATGTCGGCGAGCGGCGCGGCTTGTTCCATGGTGACGACCTTGTAGCCCTCCATGGCGGCTTGCAGCGCGCAGATGGGGTCCACTTCGGTGACCCACACCTGGGCGGAGAGCGCCTTGAGCGCCTGCGCGCAACCCTTGCCGACGTCGCCGTAGCCGCAGACGACCGCGATCTTGCCCGCGACCATCACGTCGGTGGCGCGCTTGATGCCGTCCACGAGCGACTCGCGGCACCCGTAGAGGTTGTCGAACTTCGACTTGGTGACGCTGTCGTTGACGTTGAAGCACGGGAAGGGCAGCTTGCCCTCTTTCTGGAGCCGGTACAAGCGTTTCACGCCCGTGGTGGTCTCCTCGCTGACGCCTCGAATGGCTTCCTTGATGTGGCTGTAGTAGCCGGGGGTGCTCGCCAGGCGCTTCTTGATGGAGTTGAACAGCGCGACCTCCTCCTCGCTGGAGGGGTTGTTCAGGACGCTCGCATCCTTCTCGGCATCCGCGCCGAGCATGACGAGCAGGGTGGCGTCGCCGCCGTCGTCGAGGATCATGTTCGGGGTGGACCCATCGGCCCACTCCATGATCTGGTGCGTGTACTCCCAGTACTCGTCGAGGCTCTCGCCCTTGGTGGCGAACACGGGCACGCCGGTGGCGGCGATGGCGGCGGCGGCGTGGTCCTGCGTCGAGTAGATGTTGCACGACGCCCAGCGCACCTCGGCGCCGAGGGCCGTGAGGGTTTCGATGAGCACGGCGGTCTGGATCGTCATGTGGAGCGATCCGGCGATGCGCGCGCCGACGAGGGGTTTGGATTTCGCGAACTCCTCGCGGATGGCCATGAGGCCGGGCATCTCGGTTTCGGCGATGGACATCTCCTTGCGGCCCCAGGGCGCGAGGGAGAGGTCGGCGACGTGGAAGTCTTGAGTCTGAACGGTTTGCAAGCTAGTGCCTCCTATGGGCAGTCGCGAGCGCCGTTGCCAGGCCACGGTAGGCCTCCCACGGAGCCTGGTCGAGGACTGCAGCGCTCCTCCGTGGTTGGTGTTATTATGGCATGCAGTTGCTGGCGCCCGTAGGGGAGCACAGCCCCTTGCATCTCTGGGCTGGGGTGAGGGGCGGATCCCAGGGTGTCAAGAAGCACGCGGGGTTCGTCATGGTTGATCGAGAAGCGAGGGACAGACTGGCCGAGGGGTTGCGACGTTTGTTGTCCGGACGCATCGACAACCTAGAGTTCGACGACCTCGAGGATTGGGCAACGACCGATCGCGCCTTGGATGCGATCTTCTCTGCGGCTTGGCTGCATTACGACGACTTCCGCTCGCACCCGTTGCGCCTGACCGGAGGGCAGAGACTCAATTTGATGCGCTGCATCGTGTTCCTGCATACGGACTTTGAGTACGAGTGGGCGCCGCCGGAGTGTTTCATGGCCGACCTTCTGAGACGTCTGCTCGATGGGTTGACGGGGCGTCGGTTCGGCCTTTGGCCCAAACCGGAGCGCAATGAATGGCTCGTCTGGCCTTTTGCTCGCCCTGAGCACTATGCGAAGGCGCTCAAGCATCCGCGCCTTCTATCGGGAAAGCCCTTTGGGGAGAGCTGCCGCGTCGCGGGTGTTTGAGTGCCCACCCGACCTTGGGGTTGGCCGGCCAAAGCCGAACCCCTGGGAACATCTGCCGGACGCCTGCAACGGCCCAACGCCTGGATGCGTCCCTTCGAGGACATGCATCTTCTGAGCGGCTGGTTCGAAAGGACATTTCGCGGCGCCACGGTCAACGACATCCACTCGGCCCTGAACGCGACGAAAGTCGATCGGGTCGTCCAGCCGAAGAACGTCGAGGAGGCGGCCTCGCTCGTCCGCCGACTGGCCAGGGAAGGCAGGAGCCTATCGGTGGCCGGGGGAAGGCACAGCATGGGGGGCCAGCAGTTCTCGACGGCCGACATCCTCCTCGACTCCCGTCGACTCAACCGCGTCCACAGCCTCAATCCCGAGACCGGGCTCTTGAGTGTCGAGGCGGGCACCCAGTGGCCCGAGCTGTTGGCCCATTTGAAGTCCATGCCGTCCAACACAAAGCCGGGCTGGACCTTCCGCCAGAAGCAGACGGGCGGCGACCGGATGAGCCTGGCGGGAAGCCTTTCCTCGAACATCCACAGCCGAGGATTGACGTTTCGACCCTTCGTCGACGACATTGAGAGCCTCACGTTGGTCGGCCCCGAGGGCGAGCCGAGCCGAATCGACCGTTCCAATCCGCTCTTCAACTATGCGGTGGGCGGCTATGGGCTCTTTGGCATCGTAACCCAGGTTGAATTGAGGCTGGTCAAGCGGCACAAGCTTCGCCGCAACGTCGAGATTCGACCCTCCGAAGGGATCCTCGGCGCGTTCGACGAGAAGATCGCGAGCGGCTACGAGTACGGCGACTTTCAGTTCGCCATCGATCCTGCTTCCGAAGACTACTTGCGGAAGGGTGTTTTCTCGACCTACGAGCCGGTGGCCGAGGAAACCCCGATTCCCGCCGCGCAGAAAGGCATCCCAAGCCGGGCGTTCCACCACTTGGTTCGACTGGCACACGAAGACCCGACCCAAGGCTTCGAGCTTTACGCGAGGTTTTATCGCGCCACGAACGACCAGATCTACTGGTCGGATGAGCACCAGATGGCACCGTATCTCGACGGCTACCACAAGAAACTGGATCGCGTGCTGGGAGCAGCGTGCAAGGGCAGCGAGATGATTTCTGAGCTGTACGTGCCCCGAAAGGACCTTGAGGCCTTTCTGGCTGTGGCCAGGACCGAACTCCGGCGCCTCAAGGCAAAGGTCATCTACGGAACGATCCGGCTAATCGAGGCGGAGAACGAGACTGTGCTCGCTTGGGCGACCCAGCCCTGGGCCTGCATCATCTTCAATCTCCACCTCGATCACTCCCCGGAAGGTCTGGTGCTAGCCCGAGACCAGTTCAGGATGCTCATCGATGCCGCCCAGTCATTTGGCGGAAGCTACTACCTCACCTATCACGGCTGGGCTTCCAAAGAGCAGGTGCTCACCTCCTATCCCCGACTGCCCGAGTTCCTGGCGGAGAAGAAGAGACGAGATCCGGCGGACCTGTTCACCTCGAACTGGTATCGACGAATTCATCGCTTGGTCGAATGAGCGATCCACTCGCCGTGGATCATCCCATCGACTTCCGCGCAGCCCACGCCGGATACCGAGGCGAGGGCAAAGCCGTTCTTGTTAAGGAAAGCTTCGACCTGCTCCGGGCGGATTCCCCAGCGAAACGGCTCGTTCATTGCTTCCAACATCCGGTCGATCTTTGCCTGGTTTGCGCTCATCGAAGGATGCCCCTGGTCGTCGAGGCCGACAAACGTGAAGATCAGCGTGCTGCCGCTGGGTAGTTCCGCCAGGACCTGCTCGACCTCCGACTCGGTGAGGTACATGAAGACACCCTCGGCAACGTAGGTCGTTGGTTTGTCGAAGCGCGGGAGATTGTCGCCCGCGGGCAAGTCCGCCGCGACGAACGTGATGGGCTTGGCGGGAAGTTGAGCGAGAAGGCTCCGCTTCCTCGACTGCAACTCCCCCCGGTCCAACTCTGCAACGGTTCGGCGCGAGGCCTGCATATAGGCAAGGCCGTCCAGCCCGGCACCGAGGACCACCAAGACTGCAGGGTTGATCTCGTCGACCAGTTGCTGGATCCGCACCTTGCGTGCGCCGTAGTGGGCGCACACGCCGGGTATTCCCCGGTTCTCACCTCGGTGGACCATCCACCGAATGGCTCGATTCCTGAACAGCCATCGCGCCGGGTTGCGCATGGCGGCCAGCATCCTGTCGGTGTAGTCAACAAGGTCCGTTGGCAGCGGCTTGCCATCGCATGCGGTCAACCACAGCCCGAGGAGGACCGTCTCCGCCGTCGATTTTGGGAACACTTCTGAGAGCATACGGCTTTCGCCTACCGTCCTCGACGCTGTATCGAGGCAGGGTGACAGTAAACCCCTGTATCACCAGTCGCGTCACGCTGTGGACCGGCCGAAGAGGGTCGAGACGCGCCCCCGGCGAATCGAGTGGGCGGTGAATGGATTGGCACATTTAGGGCGCCGATCCGCGGCGGAGGAAGACCAACATGATCCTATTCTCGTCACGCAAGCTCGAGTCCGTCCTGGCAAACGGGGAACTGGGACCCTGGGACAAAGCACGCTACGCCATCATCCCTTCCGTTCTGGGCGCGTTGGGCGGCCTCAGCTATCTGGTGCGACCCGCGTTTGGTCAGCACACGCCGGCCGAGGTTGCCTTGGTTGGATCGACCTGCCAGGTCCTTGCGGCGATCCTCGCCTACCACGGTTTCAAGCGGTGTTTCGAAACGAACCAATCTTTCGGGGGCGAGTCGTTTCTCGAGCGCTTCACGATCCTGTTGCTTCCACCCTTGCTGATCACAGGGATCATTGGGATCAGTTTAAGCTTGACCGTGATTGGCATTGCCGCTACGTTACGGCAGGGCGTGCCGGAGGCGGGCGTCTGGGCCGGCGGGACAGTCGCGGTGATGAATCCCTTGTTCGTTTGGGTGTTGTACCGGATGCTCGACTGCTCCTTTGAGCGGCTAGGAACTCGGCTTCGAGGGGACTGATTCGCTCGGTTGGAAGGGTCACGGCTGAGCCAAACTTGAGGCGAGATGCCGAATCAACCTCTCGAATCCGATTGGAAGTGCGACGGGCCTCGCACGATCGATTAGCATGAGCAGCCTCGACCCGTCGGAGAAGCGTAGGCTTCTGAGCGAGGCTCTGATGGCCGAAGAGGGGATCGCGTTTCGGTCCGCGTTGCCGGGCATCGAGTCGGAGGAGGAGACCTCGCTGCGGGCCGCCGAGGAGGTGGGGGCGCGCATCGTGTGCCTCTTCTGCGTTGCGGGTGCCGCCGAGGACGTCAGGAACACGTTCTGGCGCGAGTACCTTGAGGAGCACGAGCTCTGGGAGCACCTGACCCCGCAAGAGACCTCTCTCCTTGCAAGGGCCGAGCCGGACGAGCGCGCCAACATCGACGCCTCGTGGCGCAGCGAGGCGCTGTTCGTCTTGATGTGGGCCGCGGGACTCTTCGAGGAGCTTCCGATTCCCAGGGAGCAAGTGGACAGTGGCATCATCGTCGGTCGTTTTCCGCCACCCGACGCGTCGCCCTGGCCCTTCGTCCAGGGATTGACCCTCAGGTCCAAGACCGAAATCCTCGACGCCGCGGACCTGATCTACCGGCTGCACTGGGAGGTGCGCCATGCCGCAAGGCACGGTAAGAAACCGCCCGGAGGGTTGGATCCGGGAGTCGTCCAAGAGCGCCACCACGCCCTCAACTGGCTGATCCGCTACGGCGAGCAGGAGTGGGACGTCGTGTCCACCGACACTTGAGGAACGGGCGACAATCGGTTGTGGCTGCCGTCGATGCTGTATCGTGACTGAGTGGCCGCAAACCCGTGTATCACCGTCCATGTCACGCTCCTGTCCGATGGGGCGACGTGCGCGATTCCCGTCGGGTTCGACCCGAAGGAGCTCTTCGGCAAGGTGCGGGCGCCCGTGAAGGTGACCCTGAACGGCTTCACGTTCCGTAGCACGATCGCGTCGATGGGCGGCGAGACGTTCATCCCCCTGCGCCGGAGCAACCGGGAGGCCGCGGGCCTGGCAGGAGGCGAGAGCCTCGACGTCCGCATCGAACTCGACACCGAATCGCGAACGGTCGAGCCTCCGAGAGACCTTGCGGACGCGCTGAAAACGGCCCCCGGCGCGTGGACGCGCTGGAACGAACTCAGCTTCACCCATCAGCGCGAGACCGTCGAGGCGGTCGAAGGGGCGAAGCGATCCGAGACGCGCGCGCTTCGC
The DNA here is from genome assembly GCA_023957775.1 of Fimbriimonadaceae bacterium. Lineage (NCBI taxonomy): Bacteria > Bacillati > Armatimonadota > Fimbriimonadia > Fimbriimonadales > Fimbriimonadaceae > Fimbriimonadaceae bacterium. Next base: position 141,034 of record JAMLGR010000006.1, read on the forward strand.
ATCGAGCGGGCAGTGAAGGGATTGGCGGACGAGGAGTAGGTCCCGAAGGCGCCGGTCCACACGGGCGCCCATCCGCCAGCAAGACACTAGGAAAGACCCAGCGCCAGGCGCAACCCCTGCTCCACGGCGCCGAGTCGAGCCCTGCCCAAAGAGCCGGCCCGTTCGACGAGCACGGCCTTGTCGATCGTAACGACCTGGGACACGTTGGCGACCGAATCGCGCGGCAAGCCCGTCGCCCGTTTGGGCAGGAGCACGTTGCCCGGCGCCGCGCTCAGGGCCAGATTCGAGGTCAGCACCACGGCGATCGTGGTTGCAATGCGGCTCGCGTTGAACGCATCGTCCTGCACGATCAAGACCGGGCGGCGAAACCCCGGCCCGGACCCACGGGGCTCGCCGAGATCGGCCCACCAGATCTCTCCCCGCCGACTCACCAATCCCCTTCGACAGCCGTGCGCTGGGCGCGCGCGAGCCGAGGGTCGAGGGCGCCCGGTTGCGCGTCGTACACCGCGTTGAGGCGTTCCGTCACCCGGTCCGCGCGGTGCCGGGCGACGTACTCCTCGATCGCCTGCGCGTAGAGCGCACTGCGCGATTTTCCAAGCCGCTTGGCAAGCCGGTCCGCCGCGGCAAACAACTCGTCCGGCAGCGAGATCGCCGTTTTCATACTCTAGTTATACCACGGTATGACTGGCGGATTGCCTACCCCTTCGGCTCGCGCGGATCCGGCACGACGCTCAGCTTCTGCGTCACCGACTTGCCGTCGACCGTGAGCGTCACCGTGTACTCGCCCGGCGCGACCGAAACCCCTCGTCCCCCGAAATCCCACACGATCCGGTGGGCGCCGGCTTCGGCGGAGAGCGGAAGCGTGGGCTTCACCCAGTAAGGCGCGATCGTGAGGGTGCTCGCGTTGGGCGGTCTCGGCTTGTCGGTGCTTGAGAACCTGCGGACCTCCTTGCCTGAGGAGTCGGTGATCGTCAGCTCCACCACCCCCGCGGCTCGAGCAAGCGCGTAGTCGAGGATCGCACCGTTCGGCGGGTTCTCGCAACGCGGTTCCTCGATGGGAAGCGGCGTGCCGTCGTCGAACCCGGGACCCCGGACGAACAGCACGGCAGGCGAGGGTTGGAACAACACCACCGGCGTCGAGGCCGTTTGCGGAGACATCTGCCTCAGAGGGGACGCGTCGTCGAGGATCCAGACCGCGCGTCCGTGCGTTCCCACCACGATGTCTGCGCCCGCAAACACGAGGTCGCGCACCGAGGCCGGCGGCAGGTTGAGCTGCAAGGGCTGCCACGACCCGCCGTCGTCGAACGACGCGAACACGCCCCGCTCCGTGCCTGCGTAGAGGAGCCCCTTTCGGATCGGGTCCTCGCGCACCACGTTCACCCACTGGTCCGACGGAAGACCCTTCGTGGTGAGGGTCCACGTCTTCCCGCCGTCGTGCGTGCGATAAATGTAGGGCCGGTTGTCGTCCAGCCGGTGCCGATCGATGGCGGCGTACGCGGTCTGCGCGTCGAAGGGGGACGCGTCGATGATGCCTACCTTGCTCCATGGGGTGAGTTGGGGAGGGGTCACGTTCTGCCAACTCTTGCCCTCGTCGCGGGTGATCCAGATCAGCCCGTCGTCGGTGCCGGCCCAGATCTGGCCCTTCGCGACGGGCGAAGGTGCGAGCCAGTACACGACCCCGCGCCGGGGCGAGCCGTCGTGATCCGCGGCGGTCGGGGCATCCAGGTTCGCTGGCACGGTGTTCGTCTCGCGCGTGAGGTCCGGGCTGATCGTCTGCCAGCTCCGGCCGCCGTCGCCGCTTCGAAACACGCGCTGGTGGCTGGTGTAGAACACCTTCGGGTCGAGCGGGGATGCGGCGATCGGGAGGGTCCACGTCTTGCGCCAAGGTCCGCCCTCTTTGCCGGCGGTCGGGTTCACGGTCATGTGCCAGCCGTCCGCGAGCCGTTCGATGGTGCCGCCATCGTCGATCACCGTGCCGGGGTGGAGCCGATCCACTGCGATCGTGCCGCTTTCGCCCCCGGCGGCCATCGGACGCCAGTCGCGCATCGAGATGTTGTCGTGATTCGAGCGGCTGGGCAGGGCCATCGCACCGGAATCCTGCTGCGCGCCGTACACCCAGTAAGGGAACCGTGTGTCCGCGATCACGTGATAGAACTGGCCCGTGGGCTGGTTCAACCAGCTGCTCCACGTGTTCCCCCGGTCCACGCTCACGACCGTTCCCTGGTCGCTCGCAACGATCATCCGGTTCGGATCGTCCGGGTTGATCCAGAGGGACTGGTAGTCGTCGCCCCCCGGCGAGCCCTTGATGGGGAGGAAGTGCTTGCCGCCGTCGGTGGAGCGGTACATCCCCGTGTTCATCACGTACACCATCTCGGGGTCCTTCGGGTCGGGCGTGATGCCTCCGAAGTACCAGCCGCGGCCCCACAACCGGGAGTCGGAGGTTGCCAGGGACCAGTTCAGCCCCTTATCCTCGGACACGAAGATGCCGCCGCCCTCTTTGGCGTTCGTGTCCACGACGGCGTACACACGGTCGGGCTTCGCGGGCGAGAACGCGATGCCCATGTGCCCGAAGAACGCAGGCAGGCCATGGCCCTCGATCCGCGTCCAGGTCTTGCCGGCGTCGGTGGTGCGGTACAGGCCGCTGCCGGGCCCGCTGCTGGGCGGGTAGATGGACCACGGCGGCCTACGAGTTTGCCAGAGCGTTGCGAGGATGGTGTTCGGATCGCTCGGGTCCATCGCGAGGTCGATCGCGCCCGTGTCGGCGTCCTTGAACAGCACCTTGCGCCAGCTCTTTCCGCCGTCGGTGGACTTGAAGACGCCGCGCTGTTCGTTGGGGCCGTAAGGGTGGCCGAGGGCCGCGACGTAGACGGTGTCGGCGTCCCGCGGGTCCACGAGGATCTTGCCGATCTGGCGGGTGTCCTCGAGGCCGATGCGCGTCCAACTGTCGCCGCCGTCCGTGGACTTGAGCATGCCGTCGCCCTGCTGGATGTCGCTCCGCATGTCCGCCTCGCCCGTACCCACGTAGATCACGTTGGGATCGCTGGGCGCAACCGCAAGGGCGCCGATCGAGGCGACCCCCATCTCGTCGCAGACCGGCCACCACGTGCGACCCGAATTGCGCGTCTCCCACACCCCGCCGCCGACCGCCCCGAAGTAGTAGCGCTCGGGTTGTCCGGGCACGCCGCAGCATGCAAGGCACCGGCCCGCCCTGAACGGCCCCACGAGCCGGTAGCTCAGACCGCCGAACAGCGAGGCGTCGTAGGTCTGAGCGGACCCGAGGGCTGCGGCGCCGAACGCAAGGAGGATGGCGAGGACCGATCTCATGGATCGATGTTAGTCCGCTTCGAGGCGGGAAGCAAGGGGGTGGGGTACCGTCGCCTCGGGGCCAAAGAACCGTGGCTGAGTTCCTCACACACAAGAACATGCGTTGGTACGGGCCGGGCGATTCGGTGTCGCTTCGGGACATCCGGCAGGCGGGGTGCCAAGGCGTGGTCACGGCGCTGCACCAGGTGCCGGTGGGCGAGGTGTGGAGCGTCGACGCCATCCTCGAGCGCCGGGCTTTGATCGAAGCCGCCGGACTGGAGTGGCGGGTCGTCGAGAGTCTGCCCGTGCACGACGCCATCAAGCGACGCGACGGCGAGCGCCCTCGGTACATCGACCGTTACCGCACGAGCCTGGAGAACCTTGCCAAGTGCGGAGTGAGCGTGGTCACGTACAACTTCATGCCCGTGTTCGATTGGCTGCGCACGGACGTGGAGAGCCCGCTCGCCGACGGCAGCAACACGCTGCGCTTCGACCGCTCCCACCTCGCCGCGTTCGATCTGTACGTGTTCGGGCGCCCTGGGGCGGAGGGGGATTACTCGCCCGAAGAGGTTGAGAAGGCAAACCGGCTGTCGCAACTCCAGCGGGACCGTTTGACCGCGACGGTCCTCATGGGTTTGCCGGGAAGCGACGAGCCGTTCACCCTCGACGGGGTGCGTCAGGCCATGGCCTCGTACGCGGACATCGATGCGGCCGCCCTTAGGGAGAATCTCGGGCTGTTTCTGCGAGACGTGGTGCCTACGGCGGAGGAGAACGGTGTGCGTCTGGCGATCCACCCCGACGATCCGCCGTTTCCCGTGTTCGGTCTGCCCCGCGTCGTGAGCACCGAAGCGGATCTGGCCTGGATCTTGGATGCCGCGCCCTCGCCCAGCAATGGGCTGTGCTTCTGCACGGGGTCGCTTGGCGTTCGGCCCGACAACGACGTGCCGGCCATGCTGGGGCGCCTCGGCTCGCACGTCCACTTCCTTCACCTTCGCAACACGAGGCGCGACGGGGAGGGTGGTTTCTGCGAATCCGGCCATCTGGAGGGCGACACGGACATGGCTGCCGTGATGCGCGCGGTGTTGGAGATCATGCGCCGTCGGGGCGAGCCGTTGCCAATGCGGCCCGACCACGGCCTCCAGATGCTTGACGACCTCCACAAGCGCGCCACCCCCGGCTACTCCGCCATCGGCCGCCTCAAGGGTCTCGCCGAGCTAAGGGGCTTGGAAATGGGGCTGGCCAGCCGGTGAAGCCGATCCCTCTCCTCGCCAAGACCAGCCTCGTCCTCAGCCTCTTGGCCACGCTCTGGTTGCGCGAGTCGGGGACGGGCTCTGTCTCTTGGCCCCAGATCACCACTGGAACCTCTGGGGGTTGGAGGGGCACGGCGGGGAGGTGGACCTGATCCGCGAGGGTGGGGAGTGGAAGATCGACTCGCACACACCCTACGTTGAGATGATGCGCCGAATCTTGGGGGACTCCCCTTGACGGCTGGCGGTCAACGCGATGGGGTCTGCGACCGTACTCCCAACGATGGAAAGCGAATACCGAGCCTCCTTTGGGCGTCGTAGTTCCGCGGGCGCAGGAATCTCCCTCGTGACGTCGGTCGGCGTCGCCGTGGCCGTGCAGGTCTCCTGGTCGATCAACCACTCGATCGGATGGGCGATCTGGCATGGGTTGCTGAACTGGATCTACGTGATCTACCGGTGGATCGTGGGCGTCGGCTGAGCAGATCCATGGCAGACCCGGTGGAAGACCTGGTGCTCGACCTCCTCGAGTGGATCGGGCCGCACTCGAGGCCCTACGCCGAAACGGTCGAGGCGTGGCGAACGTCGTGCCCGCGCCTGCCGGTCTGGGAGGAGGCGCACGATCGCGGCTTTCTCGAGCATTGCAACGAGCCCGGACGCGGCGCGAGGCTGTTGGTTTCGGCGAAGGGGCGGGAGCATCTCCGGGCGCATCGGGGCCTCGCGGCGTGGCGCGAGGAGAGTGGCGCCCCGGAGACAGCAAATGACGCCTGAGCCCGAAGCACGCAGCTTAAGCAAACCAAAGAAGCGAGGGAGTCTGCTGTGGACTCTCCTGCATGTCACGGGGGTGCTTGTGTGCGTTGCCACGTTGCTCGGCTATGCGGGGAAGTGGATGTGGGCCCTCGATCTCCTCTCGGCGTTCCGCATGCACTACCTTGCGATCTTGTTTGGAGCGCTCGTTGCAGTGCTTGGGACGCGACGGTTTCGCTGGGCGGCCCTCTACGGCCTTGGGTGCTTGCTGAATCTTGTTGCGGTGATGCCCTACTATTGGCCAGTCAAACCCACGGGGAACGAGAAGGCCGAGACTCTTCGGATCGTGTCGCTCAATGTCAATACCGAGAACGACCGGTACGACCTGGTCGAAGGGTTTCTTCGCGACCGCCATCCCGACTTCGTCCTGCTTATGGAGATCGACGTCGCGTGGGTGAGGGCGCTCGAGGGCCTCAAAGGGGACTACCCGTACCAACTCGTCGAGCCGCGGGGTGACAATTTCGGCATCGCACTCCTGAGTCGCCACCCATTCCTGAAGGGTGAAGTCGCGTTCGTCGGCGAGTCGGGGGTGCCTTCCGTGATCGCCTACAGTTCGGTGAACGGCCACGCGGTCACGCTCGTCGGCACGCATCCTCTCCCACCGCTTCATGCAGACACGGCGAGGTTGCGCAACGAGCAACTCGCAGCCATTGCTTCGAGGCTACGGGGCGAGACCGGCCCAACGCTCCTTGTGGGAGACCTGAACATGACGCCGTGGTCCTCGGCCTTCGACGAATTGGCGAAGAGCACCGGCCTGCGGGACAGCTCGCTGGGCAGGGGCGTCCACCCAACGTGGCCAGCCATGAGGATTTGGCTGGGTATCCCGATCGACTTCTGCCTCGTCTCCAAGGGGGTCGAGATTCGGGATGCCAATGTCGGCTCCGCAGTCGGTTCGGACCACCTGCCTCTGGTGGTCGACTTTCGGCTCTAGGCACCTCGGATCACACACGTCACAATGAGGGCGGGGGACTCATGGAAAAGAACCGTCTCGAGGCGTTCAGCGACGGGGTGATCGCCATCATCATCACGATCATGGTGCTCGAGTTGAAGGTGCCGCACGGCGTCGAACTCGAGGCACTGGCGCCGTTGCTGCCGGTGTTCCTCAGCTACCTGCTGAGTTTCGTGTACCTGGCGATCTACTGGAACAACCACCACCACATGCTTCAGACCACGCGCAAGGTCTCCGGACCGATGCTTTGGGCGAATTTGCACTTGCTGTTCTGGTTGTCCCTCGTGCCGTTCACCACGGGGTGGATGGGCGAGAACCACTTTTCCGCGGCGCCGGCCGGCGTGTACGGCATCGTCCTGTTTATGGCCGCCATCGCGTACTTCCTCCTCCAACACCAGATCATCAAGGCGCAGGGTCCGGATTCGCTGTTGAAAGCGGCCGTGGGGAAGGACTGGAAGGGCAAGGTGTCGCCGATCCTGTACCTCGTGGCGATCGGGCTCGCGTGGGTCTGGCATTGGGGATCGATCGCGCTGTACGTGATCGTCGCCCTCATGTGGCTCGTCCCGGATCGGCGGATCGAGCGGGCCCTGACGGACGACGCCTGACCTTGAGGAATCCTGCTCGCGTGCACGGTCTGGACGATGCGTTTGTTGGCAGAATCGAGGCGACCTTCGGAGCGGAGGGTCGGCAGTGGCTGGAGACCTTCCCCTCGCTCCTGGAACGTGTGTGCGCACACTGGGGGCTGGTGCGAATTCGCGCGTTCCCAAACCTCTCCTACAACTACGTGGCGGGCGCCGAGCGCGGAGGCGAGCCGGTCGTGGTGAAGCTCGGGGTGCCCTGCAGGGAACTCAGAACCGAAGTGGGTGCTCTTCGGGTCTATGGCGGACACGGTGCGGTGCGTCTGTTGGATGCCGACGAGGGGCTCGGTGCGCTGCTCCTGGAGCGACTCGTGCCCGGCGCGTCCCTTACAACCCTCGACGACGCGGAGGCGACGGTAGCCGCCGCCCAGGTGATGCGGGATCTCCACCGTGCGCCGCCGTTGGGCGGTGCCTTTCCCACCATCGAGGATTGGTTTGGCGGGTTCGACCGTCTCCGCCGCCGATTCGAAGGAGGTACCGGTCCGTTTCCGACCGCTTTGGTGGAAGCGGCCGAAACCATGGGCAGGGAGCTTCTGGCAGAGCAGGCGCCCGCCCGTCTACTTCATGGCGACCTGCATCATGAGAACGTGCTTTCGGCGGGACGCGCCCCTTGGCTCGCCATCGATCCCAAGGGCGTGGAGGGCGAGCCCGCCTACGAGCCGGGCGCGTGGCTTCGCAATCCTCCCGGCTTCGCGCAGCAGCCCGGCGCGAAAGAACGGACCCGGCGACGCATCGCGCAGTTCGCCGAGATCTTGGATCTCGACCCCGTTCGGATCGCCCGATGGGCGGCGTGCCAGGCCGTGCTCTCGGTCTGGTGGAGCTTCGAGGACGGTGACCGGGAGTGGCGTTCGGGTCTTGGCACCGCGGAACTCCTTTGCTCGATCCCGTAGAATTCAGCAAGGCATGTCCCGTTACCTCGGATTGATTGTGGCGATTGGCGGCACGGTCGTCACGGGCGGTTTGGCCCTCTGGGTGTCCTCGGCCTGGTTCACCGGCTTCGCCCCGTTCGCGCTCCTGACCCTTTTGGGCGTTCGGGATCTCTTTCAAACGCGCCACAGCCTCCAGCGGAACTACCCGATCGTGTCGCATCTCAGGTGGTTCTTCGAGGACATCCGGCCGGAGATGCAGCAGTACTTCGTCGAAAGCGACCTCGATGGACGCCCCTTCGATCGCGATGCGCGCGCCCTTGTCTACGAGCGGGCCAAGGACGTGAACGAGGAGAAAGCGTTCGGGACCGAACTCGACGTCTACGCCATCGGTTACGAGTGGTTCGCCCATTCGCTCGCTCCCGTTTCACCGCAAGAGGCGCCGCCGCGCGTCGAGGTGGGCGGGACGGAGTGCAAGCAGCCGTACTCGATGGCGTTGCTCAACGTCTCGGCGATGAGTTTTGGCGCCCTCAGCAGCAACGCGATCCTCGCGCTCAACAAGGGCGCAAGGCTTGGGGGGTTCGCGCACGACACGGGCGAGGGAGGATTGACGAAGTACCACCTCGAGCCTGGGGGAGACCTCGTCTGGGAGATCGGAAGCGGTTACTTCGGATGCCGCACGAACCAGGGGGAGTTCGACCTCGAGCGGTTCCGCGACAAAGCGGCCGCCCAGTCGGTGAAGTGCATCTCGATCAAGCTCTCGCAAGGCGCCAAGCCGGGTCTGGGAGGGGTGATGCCCGCGTCCAAGGTGACCCGCGAAATCGCCGAGATCCGCGGGGTGCCGGAAGGGGAGAAGTGCGTTTCGCCCCCGTACCACACTGCGTTCGACACCCCGCGCGGACTGATCGAGTTCGTGCGCACTTTGCGGGAAGCCAGCGGGGGTAAGCCGACCGGCTTCAAACTTTGCGTTGGCGACGAGTCGGAGTTTCTCGGCATTTGCAAGGCGATGTTGGAGATGGAGTGCACCCCCGATTTCATCATCGTGGATGGTGGGGAGGGAGGAACCGGAGCCGCCCCCCTCGAGTTCGAGGACCATGTGGGGACCCCTCTGACGGAGGGCCTGCAATTCGTCCACAACGCGCTGGTCGGCGTGGGACTGCGAGACCAGATCCGGCTCGGCTGCAGCGGCAAGGTCTCCTCGGCGTTCGAGATGGCCAAGCGCCTCGCTCAGGGTGCCGACTACTGCAACGCCGCGAGGGCCATGATGTTCGCGCTTGGTTGCATTCAGGCCCAGCGGTGCCAAACCAACACGTGCCCCGTGGGAGTCACCACGCAGGATCCACGCCGCGTGAGAGGGCTGGTCGTCGAGGACAAGGCGCGGCGCGTCTGCAATTTCCAGCGCAACACGGTTGCAGACCTGATGCAATTGGTGGCAGCCATGGGCCTGGAAGGCCCTGCGCAGCTCGGGCCCGATCTGCTGATGCGGCGCATCGACGGCACCACGGTCCGCAGCTATGCGGAGCTCTTCCTTTCCCTCGCGCCCGGCGCGCTCTTGGAGGAAGGGCCCCCCGGGCGATGGGGTCCGCTGTGGCGCAGCGCCTCTTCCGAACGATTCCGAATCCCGGCGGCGGCCCGCCGCTGAACAGACCCATGGGCATCTCCTACACCGACGAGCTTTCCTATTTGAGACCTTCGCAGTTGTCCGGCTTTTTTGCCGGATGGCCCAAGCACCCGGATCCGGCCGCGCATCTGGAGATCCTCCGCGGAAGCCACGCGGTCTGGCTGGCGATGGACGGCGATCGTTGCGTCGGCTTCGTGAACGCCCTCTCGGACGGTGGGTTCTATGCCCACATCCCCCTCTTGGAGGTGCTTCCCGAGTACAAGGGCCGCGGCATCGGCTCGGAGCTTCTACGGCGCATGACCCAGACCCTGGAGGGCCACTACGCCGTCGATGTCCTGTGCGACGAGGACGTGGCTGCTTTCTACGAGTCGAGGGGTTTCCGTCGATGCGTGGGGATGGCTTTGAGGAACTACGAGCACCAGGAAAGGGTCCTCCCCGGGAGCCCTGCGTAGGAAGGTCCGGGCCCCTCACCGCGAAAGTGCCGGAGCACATGAACCGGATCGGCTGAAATCCTCGCGCCGAGTCACCGGTTCGTTCCCGGAACGACCGAGGCGTCCCACGTGCAACAGGCGATGGCGACCTACGGCTGCGGGCTTGGGCGTACACTGCGCCTTAACCCCGACGATGAGCGCACCCTCCGGCCTCGAACGCTTCTGGAGCCTCTCGGAATCCGACCTCCTGGACCGACTCGCCAGTTCGCGGACGGGACTGACCGCGGCCGAGGCGGCGAATAGGCTCGAGGCGATCGGGCCGAACGTGCTTGGCGAGCGCCGGCGCTCGGACGTGCCCGCGCTGCTTCTGCGCCAGTTCACGAGCCCGATCGTCCTCATCCTCATCGTGGCGGCGGTCCTCTCGTTCAGCCTCAGAGACGTCGCCGATGGCGCGATCATCCTGGGCATCGTGCTCATCAGCGGTCTGTTGGGGTTCTGGCAAGAGCGAGGCGCGGCGACCGCGGTCGAAAAGCTCCTGGCCGAGGTTGCGCTGAAGGTCCGTGTCGTCCGCGACGGACTTGAAAAAGAGCTTCCGGTGGAGCAGATCGTGCCGGGCGATGTCGTGCTGCTGACCGCGGGATCGGGCATTCCCGCGGACTGCAGGCTGCTCGAGGAGCAGGACCTCTTCGTCAACGAGGCCGCGCTGACGGGGGAGAGCTATCCGCAGGACAAGAGCCCGGGCGTCGTGCCGGCCGAAGCACCGCCGGCGGCGCGCGACTGCGCCCTCTTTCTGGGAACCCATGTGGTGAGCGGCAGCGGCCGGGCCGTGGTGGTCCTCACGGGTCGGTCCACCCAGTTCGGAGCGATCGCGGAGAGGCTCCGCGTGCGCCCGCAAGAGACGGAGTTTGAGACAGGAGTGCGGAAGTTCGGGTACCTGCTGATGCAGTTGACCCTGCTCATGGTGGTTGCGATCTTCGCGTTCAACGTGTACCTGCGGCGCCCCGTTCTCGAATCGTTTCTGTTCTCCCTCGCGCTGGCCGTCGGGCTCACCCCCCAACTGCTTCCTGCGATCATCAGCGTCAACCTCGCGCGGGGGGCGCGTCGGATGGCCGACCACCAGGTGATCGTCAAGCGGCTGGCCGCGATCGAGAACTTCGGGAGCATGAACGTGCTGTGCTCCGACAAGACCGGGACGCTGACCCAAGGGCGCGTTCGGGTCCATGCGGGTCTCGATGCCCAAGGGAACGACTCCGACACAGTCAAACTGCACGCCTTCGTGAACGCGTCCTTCGAGACCGCGTTCGCCAATCCGATCGACGAGGCCATTCGGTCCGACCTGGCGCGTCCCCTGGACGGCTGGATGAAGCTCGACGAGGTTCCTTACGACTTCGAGCGCAAACGTCTGAGTGTCTTGGCCGACCATGGGGGAGAGGTCGTGTTGGTCACCAAGGGGGCCTTGGCGAACGTGCTCGACGTGTGCACGACGGCCCTCGGCTCTGATGGGAGCGTGCTTTCCATGGCGGTCGCCAGGCCCCAGGCCGAGTCGGCGTTCGCCTCCTTGAGCGCCAGCGGCTTCCGGACCCTCGGAGTCGCGATCAAGACGATGGCCACTTCAATCCCCATCGATCGTCACTCCGAATCCGAGATGACGTTTCTGGGGATGCTCGCGCTTGCCGACCCGCCCAAGGAGGGCATCGATTCGACGATTCGGGGGTTGGAATCGCTGGGGGTCGGGCTCAAGATGATCACGGGCGACAACGCGCTGGTGGCGGGCCACGTCGCGTCCCAGGTGGGATTGAGGGAGCCCCGGGTGTTGACCGGCGCCGAACTGCAGCGATTGAGCGACGACGCCCTTCCTGCACGCGCCCAGGCCACCGATGTATTCGCCGAGATCGAGCCCAACCAGAAGGAGCGCATCATCCGCGCCCTTCGCAAGGCGGGCAACGTGGTGGGCTACATGGGGGACGGGATCAACGATGCGCCGGCACTGCATGCGGCCGACGTCGGCATCTCCGTTCAGGAAGCGGTGGACGTCGCGAAGGACGCCGCGGACATCGTGCTGCTGGAGCGCGACATGGCCGTCCTCATGGAGGGGGTGCGGGAAGGACGGGCGACGTTCGCCAACACGCTGAAGTACGTCTTCATGGCCACGAGTGCGAATTTTGGCAACATGTTCAGCATGGCGGGCGCCTCGCTGCTGCTGCCATTCCTTCCGCTTCTGCCCAAGCAGGTGTTGTTGACCAACCTGCTCACGGACGCTCCCGAACTCACGATTGCGACGGACCGCGTGGACTCCGATTGGTTGGAGCGTCCGCACCGCTGGAACATTGCCTTCATCCGGCGCTTCATGCTCACCTTCGGGTTTGTCAGCTCCGTGTTCGACTACCTCACTTTTGGCGTGCTGATCGGGTTGCTCCACGCGGGTCCGAGCGAGTTTCGCACGGGTTGGTTCGTGGAGTCCGTGGTCTCGGCGACGCTGATCGTCCTCGTGGTGAGAACGCGCGGGCCGATGGTCGCCAGCCGTCCATCCCGCCCCCTGCTGGCCGCGACGGTGTGCGTGGCCCTTGGTACGGCCGCGCTGCCCTTCACTCCCCTCGGAAGCCTCTTCGGCCTCGTCCCGCTTTCTTGGGATTTCCTTCTCCTGATGGGAGGGATCGTGGTGGGCTACGTGGCGAGTGCCGAGTTGGCCAAGCGCTGGTTCTATCGGCGCTCGGGCCGTTGAAGGAGACGGGCCCTATCGGCGTTGGAAGGTGGGTTCCTGGTTCGTCTCGGGGAGCATGCGCACCTTCGAACGGCGCGACGACGCGGTCGATTGGCTACTGAACGAGGAACGCCGCCGAACGTCACGCGGCGTTGCAGAGGTCGTTCAGGTCGTTGAGGACCCCATCGGCGTAGAGGCGCTTCAACGCCTTGACAGCCGACATGTCGAGGCGTCCCAAGAGCGCCTCGTCGACCAGGATGGAGAACGCGTCCTCTGGCGACATCGCGGGCCGGTAGCCGCGGGTGGACGTCATCGCGTCGTAGCAGTCACACACGGAAAACGCCTTGACGTAGTCCGGGATCGCGTGGCTCTTGAGGCCGTCGGGGTAGCCCGAGCCGTCCAAGCGCTCGTGGTGGCTGCGCACGATGCGCAGCACTTCCTCTTGGATGTAAACGGGTTTGAGGATGTCGAAACCGATCACGGGATGGGTCTTCACCACCTCGTACTCGGGCTCCGTCAGGGGGCCGCGTTTCCACAGAATGGTGTCGGGGATGCCGACCTTGCCGATGTCGTGGAGCGTCGCTCCGATGCGGATGGCGTCGCGCGAGTAGCGGGTGAAGAGGTCGAGTTTGGCTCCGACGAGGTCCATCATCAACGCGGTCCGAGCGCCGTGTCCCGCCGTGTAGGTGTCCCTTGCCTCCACCGCGGCGTTCAGCGCGTTGGCGGTGCAGCCGAGTTGGCGGTTGGTCTGGGTCACGAGCGACTCGATGGTTGATTTGGCCTGGTCGATTTTCCCGAGGGCGTTGGCGAGGTTGGCCTCGGTCTTGGCCATCTTCACCCTGAGCTCCATCTCGGTATTCGCGCTCTGGTGCAGGGCGACGAAGCAGGCCTTGCCGGAGGGCAACACTCCCGAGAGGATGGTCTCGCGATCGAGGAAAAGCGAGCCGTCCTTGTGACGGTTCAGCAGGGCGCCCTTCCAGGTGTGCCCCGTCCGGATGGTGTTCCAGAGGTTCTGGTAGACCGTTTCGGAGGTGTGTCCGCTTTTGAAGGTGCGGGGCGAAGCGCCGATCAGCTCCTTGCCGAGATAGCCCGTCAACTCCAGGGTCTTCTCGCTGACCGAGAGGATGGATCCATCGAGATCGGTGACGACGATACCGAGTTCGCAGTGGTCGAGGGCCCGTTCCAGGAACTCGGCCGTAAGAAGGTGTTTCATTTGAACGTCGTCTTGCTCGGTTGGCGCCGAGTCCAAAGTCATTATCGGTAGGGAGGGTCCAGATACCGAGGGAGAGCCGCGGACTCGCCACCCCGCTCCGCGACAAGAAGGGCGTTTGGCACGTGGATCGGGACATCGTTCTTGGAAAGAACATTCCCGGATATCCCGGGAACTAACCCGTCACCCTGGCAAATTTACTGGCTTTTGAGCCGGGTGCCCAGCGGGACGGCATCCGCCATAACGCCCCCTTAGCAATGGTGCTGGGTATGTTTCAATCCAGCGGGCATCCCGCGCAAAAAGGAGGAGAAGCATGAAGACCATCTGGATTCCACTACTTGCCATCGCGGCTTGCGCCGCTCAGGCCCAGTACTCGGCCGAGGCTTTCGACAACGCCACGGTCCAACCCGCGGGGCCACGCGGCGGATCAAGCGGGAAGGCCTTCCTCAACATCGAAGGCAACAACAACGGGACGTTTGCGAGCTTCGGCGTCTTGGACTTCAACGCCAACGATCTGGGCATCGGCGGTTCGGTGTCCGACGTGACGGCTTTGAGCCTGGACCTCTACGATGCCCCCGCCGGATTCTCGGCCGCCGGGAACGTGAATTTCTGGCTCACCGAAGCGACCGGCGTGGACATCCAGCCCGGGTCGAGCCCGCTGATCTTTGACGCGGGATCGCTGCCCGACGGCGTCGGCAATCAGCTCAACCCGCTCCACGCGTTGGGAAGCGGGACCTACACGCCCGGGACGTTGGGAGACCTGCTGTCCTACTCGTTGACGCTGGACGCGTCATCGAAGGCGTACCTCGTCTCGCAGATCAATGGTGGAGGGACGATCCGCCTCCTGGTGACCCCAGGCGAGGATGGGGTGGCCGCCACGTACACGGGGTACACGAACACAGGCGCCCCGCACCCGACGCTCAACGTCGATGCGACGCCCGTTCCCGAGCCTGCCAGCATGCTCGCCCTCGGCCTCGGCCTCGCTGCGATCGGCGCCCGTCGCCGCCGCAAGTAAGGTCGACCTCGCGCCTGTCGGGCCGTCCCCCTTTTGGGGGGCGGCCCATTTGGTTTTTGGGTGGTCGTGCTCGTCCAGAATGGGGGTGCCATGTACTACATCGTCGATTCGGAGAAGTCGTTCGAGCAAGCGGCCGCCGATCTGGATGCCGCCGTGAAGCGCCACGGGTTCGGGGTGCTCCACGTCCATGACCTCGGGAACACCTTGCGGGGCAAGGGCGTGGAGTTCGCCGAAGAGTGCCGGGTCTTCGAGGTGTGCAACCCGGTGCAGGCGTCGAAGGTGTTGGCGGCGGACATGCGGATCAACATGGCCCTGCCGTGCCGAATTTCGGTGTTTTCCGAGGGGGGACGGACCAAGATCGGGCTGATCAAGCCGGTGGCCATGCTCGCCGCGTTGTCCGACGATCCCGCGTTGGCGACGGTCGCACGCGAAGTTGAGGAGCAGACGATTCAGATGGTGGACGAGGCCAAATAGGGGAAGAACCTATCATTTTTGCCAGGTCCCAGCCCTTTACAGGGCGGTGCAGTTCATTTAGAATTGGAGGAGACTTTGGTTGGTCGGCGAATGGCGACCGTTTGGAGCTTGAAAGAAATGGGAACTGAACGTTGTCGAGTTGGGAGGGTTTTGGTTTGCGCAAGCATGGTCTTGGCTTGTGCGGTGCCGGCTTCGGCGGCCCTGAGCCTCTACAGCAACAAGACGGACTTCCTCAACGACACCGGTGCGTCGGCCGCGACGACGATTCCTTCGTCGACGCTGACTTCAGCGGGCTTCTCGAGTGGATCGCTGAGCTTTGCCTTGGCCGGTGGCGCCTCCAACTTCATCGTCGACGAGTGGACGACCCGTCTTGCCGACCACGAGTTGGCCATCAGCGGCACCGAGGAGTTCAACGTCACGGTCAACTCCGGCCTGGTCTACTCCTTCGGCTTCGATTTCGTCGAGCCCGAGAACGATCCCAACGTCAACGCGACCTTTGTGGAGTCGACCTTTACGGTGACCCTTTTGAACGGGGCCTCGACTGTCGACTCTTTTCAGTTTGCCCGGCCGAACGACTCGGCTGAGTTTGTTGGAGTTTGGGCCGACGCGGCGTTCGACCGTGTCCAGGTCCGCGAGACGATCGGTGGAATCGACAATGAGTTTTTCGGCCAGTTTTACACGGGCACTTCGGCACCGGTACCCGAGCCGTGCACCCTTGCCTTCGCGGCGTTGGTGATCCCGGTGATGCGGCGACGCATCGCCCGCCGTCGGTCGGCTTAGTCTTCCAAGGCCTCCACTCGGTCCGCGATTCGGTCGGCTCCGAGAGCCCGCAGCGCTTGCGCGCCCGAGCGCCAGTCGGGCCCCTTGTTTGGAAGGGACACGGCGACTTCGGAGCGCATCCTGACGACCTCGCGGAAAAGCAGCGCGCGTTCGGCATCTTCGGGTCGGGACCAGTTCGCGATCACCCCTTCCAGCGTTCCGTGCTGAAGGAGGAGAGACGCCGCGCCTTTTGGTCCTATGCCGCGGATGCCGGGGATCTTGTCCGAGGGGTCGCCGCAGAGCGCCTTGAAGTCGGGCACCTGCTCAGGCAAGACGCCGAAGCGCCGGACGACTCCGGCGGGATCGATACGGTCCAACACGGGGGTGCCGCGTTTCGGAGCGAGCACCGTCACCTGGTCGGTGACCAGTTGGTAGGCGTCCTTGTCCATCGTGAAGACGAGGCACGACCCGCCGGCGTCCACCTCGGCGGCTGCGGCCGCGGCGATCAGATCGTCCGCCTCATATCCCGCCGCTTTGCCGACTCCGAACCCAAAGGCGCGGCACAGATCGGGAAGTTGCCCGAGTTGATGGACGATGGACGGTTCGAACTCGCGCCCGGTTTGGTAGGGGGGCCACAGCGCGCTGCGGTAGGTGTCTACTCCCAGCGTGTCCCAGGCTACGAACACTCCGCGCGGTCGCTCTTCGCTCCAAACGCGCTGCAGCATGCTGACCCACCCGACGATCGCGTTGAGGGGTTCGCCGTCCTTGCCCGCCACCGATTTGGGTGTGGAGTGGTAGGCGCGGTGGGCCAGGTTGTCGCCATCGACGATGAGCAGGGGTGGGGACATTTCCCATTATGGGATCGGAGCATATTTCCTGGCCCCCATTGATTTACCGGGGTCGACCTCCTACACTGCCATCAGACTCTGATTGGAGGAGATCCCCATGCTATTGGAAGGAAATGACATTCGTTCGTTGAAAGGCGAGATCGCCGGAGAGGTGATTCAACCGGGCGATTCAACCTACGACGAAGCGCGAACGATTTGGAACGCCATGATCGACAAACGGCCCGCGGTCATCGTGCGGTGCAGCGGCACGGCCGACGTCGTTCAAGCGGTTGATTTCGCACGCCGACACGGGTTGGCGCTGGCGGTCCGCGGAGGCGGGCACAACATCGCGGGAAGCGCGCTTTGCGACGAGGGGCTCGTCGTCGACCTCAGCAAAATGCGCGGGGTCCATGTCGATCCAACGCTCCGGCGAGCCGAAGTCGAGGGGGGCGCGACGCTGGGCAACCTTGATGCCGCGACCTTGGCGCATGGCTTGGCCACGCCGGTAGGCATCAATTCGACGACGGGCGTCGCAGGGCTCACCCTCGGCGGAGGCTTCGGTTGGCTGAGCCGAAAACACGGGATGACCGTCGACAACCTTGTCGCGGCAGAGGTCGTGACCGCCGACGGAAGGGTGGTGCGGGCGAGCGCCGAGGCCCATCCGGACCTCTTCTGGGCCTTGCGCGGCGGAGGTGGCAACTTTGGCGTGGTCACGCGGTTCGAGTTCGAGTTGCACCCAGTCGGGCCGGACATCCTCACGGGATTGATCGTCTATCCGATCGCGCAGGCGAAGTCCGTGCTCCAGCAGTACAGGGATTTCGTCGCGGGCGCGCCGAACGAACTTTCTGTTTGGACCGTGTTGCGGCAGGCCCCTCCGTTGCCGTTCCTTCCCGAGGAGGTGCACGGCACGGAAGTGATCGTGCTCGCCTTCGCTTACATGGGAGACCCCGAGGAGGGGGAGCGCCTGATCGCCCCGCTCCACAGTTTCGGGACGTCGGTTGGCGCGTTCGTGGGAGTGCAACCGTACGTGAACTGGCAGCAGGCCTTCGACCCGTTGCTCACGCCCGGCGCCCGCAACTACTGGAAGTCGCACAACTTCGCGACGCTCGCCGATGGCTTGTTCGACGAGGTCGTGGACGCCATCTTGAACCTGCCTTCGCCCCAGTGCGAGATCTTCTTCGGAGGCATCGGAGGAGCGACGGCAACCCCCGCCGTGGATGCGACCGCCTACCCGCACCGCAACGCACAGTACGTGATGAACGTGCACGGACGGTGGGATGCGGCGGCAGACGACGAGCGGTGCATCGCGTGGGCCCGAGGGTTCTTCAGGGCCGCCGAACCCTATGCGGACGGCGGAGTGTACGTCAACTTCCTGACCGAGGAAGAGACGGACCGGGTGAAGGCGGCCTACGGCGCGAACTACGATCGCCTCGCCAGGGTGAAGCGCGAGTACGACCCGGAGAACCTGTTCCGAACGAACCAGAACATCCAACCGGCGTAACACGCGAGCCCCTCGCCCCGCCGGGGGTGAGGGGCCTCGCCGGAAGGTGCAGTGATGGCCAAGGCGAAACGAACGAAGGGCCGGGGTGGATATGTGTTCTTCAAAGAACTCGGGGGGGCGGCTCGGCGCTCAGATCTTAGCAAGACCGCCCGTGTGCTCCTTGAACAGGGTTTCGTGCGCGGGCGGGTACTGGACTACGGGTGCGGTCACGGGTTCGACGCGGACGCTCACGGTTGGGGCGCGTTCGACCCGTACTACCGCCCAACGCCGCCTACCGGCCCCTACGATACGATCGTGGTGAACCACGTCGCGAACGTGCTCACACGATTTGCGCGCCAGAAACTCTTTGCGGATGTCGATGCGCTCCTCGCGGACGGTGGTGTCGCGTACCTATCGGTGGCCCGCAACATCCCGCTGGGAGGGAAGATGGGTGCGCGCCGTCGGATCCAGAACCATGTGGTACTCACACTGACCTCCGTCTTTTGCGATCAAGAGGAGGAGATCTATGCGATGCCCAAAGGGGTGGTCTTTCAGGACCTTACGCGGGAGTTTGAAGAGAGGCTGTAGGGTCCAAAGTACACTCGCATTCAGCAATGGGTGTGATTCGCTCGCTCCACGCCAGGTTTCAGAGGTGGCTCGTCGAGGGCGGGGTGGCAGTGGAATATCGCGGGATCAAACTGTGCCAGCTGATCGCCGGCGGCGGTTGTCCTGACGAGTTTGTCTTTTGGACGAAGCTCGCGCTTGATCTCGTCGAATCAGCGGACCCGCGGAGAATGGCGCGCATCCAAAGGGAACTCGACTACATCGTCGATACCGAACTGTCTAGTCTGGCGAGTTACACTGCCGGGAGGATCTGCAATGTCGACTTCACGAAGTTCGAGGTTGCGCGGCAACCTGAATGGCTCTTGCCGATGTATGCCTCTTCGATCATTCACGAGGCGACGCATGGGACTCTCTATGCAAGAGGGTTGCCCTACACGAAAAGGAACCGACTCCGAATCGAGCGCATCTGTCGAGCCGAGGAAAATCGGTTCCTATCCCAGGTTAGCACGCGTTGGGGCGAGAACCTTCGGAGGCCCTTTGATCCTGGAGACTGGAAGCGGAAGTCGCGAGTCGCGCGCGCAAGGAGTTTGTGGAGGAGCATCCAGGCCAATAGAACCAAGGCGAGTCGATCGTGGGGCGCGCGAGCGAGACTTGAAATCCTGGGCGCTGAGGCGTCCAATGGAGTGTTCCTTGCCACCGTGCGGGCACTTTTCGACGAGCAACCCAAGCTGTATCGATTTCGACTTGGAGTCGAAGGTTACGAGGCTCTAGGCCGCCTCTTAGATGTGTCTGTGAGCCGCCCGGTCGGTTCTGGCCCGGATCGTTTCCTCTTCATCGGGGCGTTGCCGAATCCCCTGAATGCTGGGAACCAAAAGGCAGCGGTGCGGGTCGTGCGAGGCGACACTTCCCACCTCGTAGCCGTTCGAATGCCCTTAGATCTGATCGAGCACCTGTCGTGGTTTGCAGAGCTTAGAGATCCTGGCCTGGCGGCAGAGTGGGAGGTGGACAATGCGTGAAACGAGGACGACGACTCTGCAGGCCCGTTGAGCGGGAGCCCTTCATCCCCCGCTTGGCCCCGGGTATAAGGGCGGAAATGGCCAACACCGATATCGGAGCGCCCACCGACGCCAATGGACTCGTCCACGTTCAACCGGGCGCGGTCGTCAGCAACACGCTCGCCAAAGGCACATTGGGGTGGTCCATTCGGAGACACCGTTCAAGACGGATGCTTGTGATGGTTCGGGAGCCAAGGGGGTCGGGCGATGGCCGATGAGACGATCCTCCGCACGGTGACCGTGATGCCCGTCACGGACGTGGTGGAAGCGGCCGGCTGGTACAAGAGCGCCCTCGGCTTTGAGCTGCGATGGCTCAAGGAGGGTGGCGAGCTGCCGCCCAACTACGCGGTTTTGGAGCGCGACGGCGTGCAGGTCCACCTCATCCTGGACGAAGACCCGAGGCCGCAACCGGAGTGGCTGCGGGCGGGGCGGGGCTACCTCTATCTGCAGGTTCGCGACGTGGAGAGCCTCTACTCCGGCGCAAGAAGCTCTGGAGTGGTGCGCGGGATCGAGACCGAACCGTGGGGGGCTCGGGCCTTCTTGTTGGAAGACCCCAGCGGCAACTCGGTGCGGGTCGAAGAACCCGCCCAGTGACGGGGATGCTGGAACCGGTTCTTCGGGCTGCAGAAGACGCCGACGTCCGGCCGTTGGCGGACCTTGCCCGGGCGACCTATGCCCAGGCGTTTGGACACAGTTTCGAAGGCGCCGATCTGCAGGCGCACCTCGATGCGCACCTGTCGGATGCGTGTGTGGCGCGGTGGCTCGCAGAGACCGTGGTTTGGGTTGCCCAATCGCGAGGGGGACTGGTTGGTTACGTGCAGTGCGGCGCGTCCTCGCGCGACGGTCGGGAGTGGGTGCTCCACCGGCTCTACGTCCGACAGGAACACCAGCGCCAGGGCTTGGGCACGAGGTTGCTCGAAGCAGCCCTCGCCCATCCCGGGATGCGCGAAGCCGGGCGAATCACGCTGGAGGTCTGGGAGCACAATCCCGGCGCCCGCAAGCTCTACGAGCGCTACGGGTTCCGAGTGGTCGGGCGCCGCGAGTTTCCCGTCGCCTCAGGCTTGGAGACGAGCGACGAGCTGGTGATGGAGCGCTTGCGAAGGGCTTTCTACCCTCCCGACCAGTCCGTGCCAGGCGAGACGCGGACAGGGCGCCTCGCGCTTCGGCCGCTTTTGGCGTCGGACGTCGTGCGGGACTATGAGGCGGTGATGGCCAGCGCGCCCATGCTGCGCGAGTGGAGCCGCAGCCCGTGGCCGGCCGACGACTTCACGATCGGCGAGAACCTCGAGGACTTGGAGCGGCACGAGCGGGAGCACGTTTCGCGCGAAGCGTTCACTTTCACGGTGGTTGCCCCAGAAGGGGAGACCTGCCTCGGGTGCGTGTATCTCCAGCCCCTGCCTCCGCCCCTTTGGCCGCTGGCGGCTGGAGCGGAGCGGCCGGTGCAAGTGGGGTTCTGGATTCGGAGCGACGCCCAAGCCAACGGGCTGGAATCCCATCTGCTCGAGGTCTTGGAGACGTGGCTCGAATCCGAGTGGGCGTTCGACCGACCTCTGTTTCCCGCAACCGATCGGCAGGCGGCCATCCTCGAATCCGCGGGAATGAAGCAGCTCGGTGCCGTGGGCCCCAAGCCAGGTTGGCGCGTGTTCGCACGGGTATAAGTCCCGCATGGCCGAACTGAAGACCCAGCCGAATGAAGCCAGCGTCGGAGCGTTTCTCGATTCGATCGAGGACGAGAGGCGTCGTGCGGATTGTCGAGATCTCGTCGAGCTGATGGGCGCCATCACGGGGGAAAAGCCCAAGATGTGGGGCACGAGCATCGTGGGGTTCGGCAGCTACCACTACAAGTACGCGAGCGGGCGCGAGGGCGACTGGTTCGTGACCGGATTCGCGCCGCGCAAGAACGACCTCACGCTTTACATCATGAGCGGCTTCGAGCCTCACGGGGAGCTGATGGCGAAGCTCGGCAAGCACAAGACGGGCAAGGGTTGCCTCTATGTGAAGTCGCTTGAGGCTGTCGATCGCAAGGTCCTGGAGCGCCTGATCAGGGCCTCGATCACCCACGTCCGATCCCTTTACGGTTAGGCTGGACTTATGGCGGCGATTCTTCAGAACCACTACGTGCTGGCGGTCCACGACGTCAAGCGGTCGGCAGCGTTCTACGTCGATAAGTTGGGCTTCGAGGTGCATTTGGAGCCGCCGGGCTGGATCTTCGTGAAGCTTGACTCGGTGATGATCATGTTGGGCGAGTGCCCCGACGATATGCCGGCCCATGAGTTGGGGTGCCACAGCTACTTCGCGTACTTGCAGGTCGACGACGCGGACGCTTGGTTCGAAGCGCTGAGCGCGAAAGGTGTGGAGTTCACGCAACGCATTGCGGACAAGCCATGGGACATGCGCGAGTTCGGGATTCGAACCCCAGACGGACATCGGATCATGATCGGCCACTCGTTGGAGGGTCGTTCCTGACGTGGGTCCCGGACTGCCGTTCGAAACCGACCGTCTGGTGCTACGGGCGCCGTCGCCAGATCACGCCCCGGCTCTTCAGGAGGCGATCGAGGAGTCCTTCGAAGCGCTCCACCCGTGGATGCCCTGGGCGGTGAAACTCCAGACCTTTGAGGAGACGCTGGACTTCCTGGCCCGGTCCGAGCGGCAGTTCGAAGCGGACGAGAACTACATCGTCCTCGGCTTCCTCCGCGAGAGCGGCCGGTTTGTGCTCGGAACCGGCCTGCACCCAAGGGACCGCGACGTGCCCTCGTACGAGATCGGCTACTGGTGCCGATCCTCGCTCCAAGGAAACGGCTACGTTGTGGAAGCGGTGAACGCCCTGGCGGCTCTCGGATTGGGGCTGATGGGCGCCCGACGCCTCGAGATTCGTTGCGATGCGAACAATGTCGCCAGCGCGCGGGTGGCGACAAGGGCAGGGTTCGAACACGAGGCGACGCTCCGACGCGAGCGGGTGGCCAACGACGGAACGCTCTCGGACACCCTGATCTTCGCGAAACTGGCGTAGTTCCGGAGCATGATAGGACATGAGGTACGCGGCGTTCCTTCGAGCCATCAACGTGGGGGGGCGCAACGTGCCCATGGCTCGGCTGAAGGCGATCTTGGAGTCGCTCGGACTGCGGGATGTGCGCACGGTCATCGCGAGCGGCAACGTCGTGTTCGAGACCGACGACTCGAACGTCAAACGAATCGAGGTGAGGATCGAGAGGGCCCTTCACGACGCCGTGGGTTGGGTGGCGGACACCTTTGTGCGAACGCCCGAGGAGTTGAGGGGCGCCATCGCAGCGTGCCCGTTCTCGGCGTCCGAGATCGAAGGCTCGGGCGCTTACGTGATCGCGTTCTTGCACGAGGAGCCCGAGCCCGAGGTGCAAGCGCGACTCGAGGGGCTTGAGTCCGATGCCGATCGCTTGGTCGTCCGAGGGCGAGAGCTTTACTGGTTGTGCGCGACTCGGCAAAGCGATTCCAAGTTCTCCAACGCGGTGCTCGAGAGGGTTCTTGGGAACCGGGCGACGATGCGGGGGCTTCCGACCCTCGAGAGAGTGTTGGCGATGTTAGGTGGCGATTAGCCATGGCCGTCGCCTCCGGATGCCATCGGCTGTTCGTGGGGTGCCCCCTCCCATCGGGCATCGCCGCCGAGGTGCATCGATGGGCAGTCGGCGCCGGGCTGGGGCCGGAGGCGCGGCTCGTCCCCGCCGAGCGGCTGCACGTGACGCTTCTGTTCTATCCGAGCGTGTCGGATGCCGATCTCCCCTTTCTGTCCGGCCTGGTTCGCGAGACCGTTTGGGCGCCCATCGGGGTGGCCTCAGGCCCGGTCGAGCGCTTCTCGATGTCCGCTCTGGCACTGGTGCTGAAGCCCGATGAGGAGGTCGAGCGGGCGCTGCTGGATCGAATGGGCGGGCGCGTGTCTCCCGACGATCCCTTGTGCCAACTCGTTTGCCGGCTCGGAGATGCGGAGATGGAGCGCTTTCGCCGGACACTGCGGCGAGGTATGCGTTGGCACGTGACGATCGCCAGGCTGGCCCCCGGGGGCTCGGTCACGAGCCCGCCTCAGCCCCCCAAATGGTCGTTCGCGTTGGATCGACTCGTGCTCTTTGAGAGCCGACTCGGCGCGGGCGGGTCGCGGTACACCCCCCTTGCCGAATCGGGTTGAGCCCGTGTCAGCCCCGGTAGAACTTGCGCACGTCCTCTTGCAGCCGTTCGAGGGAGGGTTCGTGGATGTACATCATGTGCCCCGCCTCGTACTCGCCTGTCGAGATGTTGTCCCGAAGCGAGGGGTCGAGGCCCATGTGCGCCAGGGTGTACTGCGTTGCGAAGTAGGGCGTGGCGAGGTCGTAGAAACCTGACGCGATGAACACGCGCATGTAGGGGTTCTTGCTGAAGGCCGCCCGAAGCGCCTCGCTCGTGTCCGGGTGGCCGTCGCCCGCCTTGCCCCAGTCCCAGACCTCCCACAGCTTCCGCTCGCCACCCAGGATGTGATAGGGCGCGTCGGTCTTGTAGCCGAGGTCGCGCCGCACGTGGTCGTTGAACATCGCCGTGTATGGCGGACGGATCGCGCTCATCGCCGGATCGTGTTGGGGCGATTCGCCGGAGGCGTCTGAATCGATGCCCTTGAAGCGGCTGTCGAGGCGCCCGACGGTGCGGCGCTCGTGGCGCATGAGCTCCTTGCAGAACTTGTGGATGTTGATCCGCAGGTCGGTGGACAGACAGTAATCCACGCTGAGGCCCGTGTAGCGGGCGAGCTTCTTCGCGATGGAGGTTCGCTCGCGATCGGTCAGCGTGTCGCCCTTGGCCAGAGCCAGGGTGTACTCGCCTGCCGCCCACGCCTCGACCTCTTTCAGAGTCGCCGCGAGGTCCGTTTGGAGATCCTGCGTCAGCCGGCCGTGGTACCAGGCGGTGGCGGTGTAGGTGGGCAAGAAGAGGATGTACGGCAGGTCGTTGCCCTTGTTGAATCGGGCTGTTTGGAAATTCAGAATCGACGAGACCAGCACGATGCCGTTGAACGCCACGCCGAGATCGATCAGGTGGCCCGCCAGTCCGGCGGCGCGGGTCGTGCCGTAGCTCTCGCCCACGAGATACAGCGGAGAAGCCCACCGCTCGTAGCGCGACAGAAAGAGACGGATGAACTCGCCGACGGACTCGACATCCCCCTTCAGGCCCCAGAACTTCTCGCCCAACTCCTTGTTCGCGGGCCGGCTGTAGCCGGTGCCCACCGGGTCGATGAACACGAGGTCGGTGTGCTGAAGCCACGTGTGCGGATTGTCCACGAGTTCGTAGGGAGGAGGAGGGAGGCCGCCGTCCTCCAACATCTTCACGCGCTTGGGACCGACGGCCCCCAGATGCAGCCACACGGACGAGGAGCCCGGACCGCCGTTGAACGAGAACGTGAGGGGCCTGGAGGACCGCCCGCCCTTCTTGCGGTACGCCACGAAGAACACCCCCGCTTCGACCTCGCCGGTGTCGCTCTTGAGCGGCAACATGCCTGTGGTCGCCGTGTACTCGAACGGCTTGCCGTCGATCTCGATCTTGTGGTGGGTGACGATCGGTTCGGATTCGGTATCGAGGGGGTAGGTTTCGGGCTTCTTCTCGTCGGGGGCCTTCGGGTTCTCTGCCATGGTGTCCCAGTATGGCCTCCGATCAGCCTCCGTCTTCCACGACTTTGAGCCCCCGTTTCGCCAATCCTCGTCCATGTGCGCCCGCCCATTCGGCGGGATAGGGCGTGTCGTATCCGCGCATGGCGTGCCACATCATGCGGTTGAGGTTGTCCATATCCTCCAGGGTCTTGGTGCCGGTGCGGTTCAGAGGGATCTTCGCGAGAATCCGCTCCCAGTAGCGCTCCTGGGCGGACATTGTGGACGGGTTTTTGAACTCATCGAGCGGGACCTGGTTGGGGCGCGCGGTGTAGGGGCGAAAATCCGGCGTGTCGGTGAAGCACGTGGTCATCAGGGGAGCCGAGGCGTCCTGCTGGTTCATGGGCGGTAGTCCAAAGATCTGCAGGATCGTGTGTAGCACCGCGGTCTGGTTGTAGAACTCGCTGACCACGGAGCCTCGCTTCGTGTACGGGCTGGCCACCAGGCAGATCGAGCGATGCCCGTCCACGTGGTCGTAGCCGTTCTGAGGATCGTCCTCGTTGATGAAGATCACCGTGTCCTTCCAGAAACGGCTCTTGCTGACCGCTTCGACCAGCCGGCCGACGGCCAGGTCGTTGTCGGCCATGTTCGAACGCGCGGTGGCCGCGCCGCCCAGATGGTCCTGCGGGAGGTAGACGAGGAGGAGGTTGGGCAGTTTGCCGTCCTTCTCAAATTCGCGAAACTCCTCGAGGAACCGGTCCACGCGCAGCTGGTCGGGGATGTTCATGTTCCACCCGGGGTAGTCCCGGCACGAGTAGCGGCGCAGGTGCTCGATGCCCATGTTCTGGGAGAAGACCGTGCGTTTGCCCGCCACGTACTCCTCCCACACCTGCTTTCCGGTCATTCCTTGGGGCGGTTCGGCGTAGTCCATTTCGCCGTAGTTCCGGAACGAGAGCCCGCCCGCCAGCACGTGGTTCCAAAGGAATCCGGTGGACGAGTAGGTGAGCGGATCGTCGCCGAACGTGTAGGAGCGCGAAAACCCGCCGAACGCGCGTTCGAGATAGGGGGTTACGTTGCCCTCGGTGGCCCAGGAGTGGCCGTCCGCCGAGAGCACGCCGTTGCAGTAGTAGTTGTCCAGCAGCACGAACTCGTTGGCGAGCGCGCGGTGGTTCGGTGCGTTCTCCTCCTTGAACGTGCAGAGCGCGGCCATGCCATCGCCCTTGGGCATGTCGCCGAACATCTGGTCGTACGTGCGGTTCTCCTTGATCACATAGATCACGTGGTTGAAGACCGACGGGTCGCCCAGGCGCTGAGGGACGGGGCTAGCTGCGATTCCGGCCGCGGATCGTCGCTCGTAGGAGGCGAGGATCTGCGGCACGTGCAGGTCCGCCTTGACCGTTTGAGTCCAGGTTCGGAGGTCTCCCGCGAGATCGATGCGTTGGACCGTGCCGCTGTGGTCGTGGGAGTTCCACCCCTCCTCGGGGTTGCGCCGAACCGTTCGTGAACCGACTCCTTTCGCGCTTGCCACGAGCAGTGTTTGCTGGTCGACGGCGAGCGCCGTCGGGTACCAGCCCGCAGGGACGAACCCTCGGATTTGGGGTCGGCGAGCGTTGGACAGGTCGACGACGGCGACGGCGTTGTTGCCCGCGTTCGCCACATAGAGGGTTCGATGGTCGCTCGAGAGCGCCAGCGCGTTGGGCATGGATCCGAACGGCAGCTTGGAGTCGGGCTTGGTGATCAGCCGCGAAAGCTCCTTGCGCGTCCGCACATCGACCCAGCTCACGGAGTCGTCGTTCGCGTTGGCCACGAGGACCAGTCCTTCCTCGGGAAGGGCCACCAGCCCCGCGGGTTGCAGGCCCACCGGCACGGTGGCGACTTCGCGTCGAGCTTCGAGATCGACGATGGAGAGGGAGCCTCCCTTGGCGATGCCGCGCTCGTCCACCTCGGTCTCGGTCCCCGCACTGGGCGCTGTCGGTGCACCCGCCTTCGGCTTGTCGCCGCCCTGGTTGGTCACGTAGGCGACGTTGCCGTCCAAGGCAACCTCGTAGGGCGCGACGCCGACGGGAATCTGCGCGAGCCACTCGCCGTCGCGCAGGCGGAGTACGCCGAGGGTGTTGTTGCGCGAAAGGCACACGTAGGCGAGGGTCTCGTCCGGCGAGAGGGCGATTCCGCACGGAAAGGAGGCCCCTTCTCCTTTCGGGCCGGCTGCCTGAAAGCTGCGCAGCAGTCGGTAGGTCGTGCCGTCGATCGTCGCGTACTCGTGCACGGCGTTTCCGGACGAGGAGAGCAGTACGCGCCGTCCTGAGCGCGAGACGGCGAGGCCGGTGAGCGAGGTGCCTTCTGGGGATGTCAGGGCTTGCCGTTCGGTCCAGCCCTTCGCGTCGAGGATGCGCAAGCCGGTGTTGTCCTTGACGAAGACGGTCGAGCCGTCGGGCGACAGGGCGAGGTCCACCGGTCGGCCGGGTACCTCCAGAACCGAACCGGCGGGATGGATGATCCGGCCCGTGGGAAGCGCCGGGGAATCGCCTTGAGGTCCGACCTGGGGCGCGAGAGTGGCGAGGGCGAGGAGGGAAGCGGTGAGCATCGATCCCATCATAGCGCGGAGCTGTTGATCGGGGAAACCCCCGGACCAAGTCTTAACTTGCCGCCGCGGAAAGGGGGCCGGCACACCGGTTTGACATCGTCAACTATTCGATTGACAGGTAACAGTAATGGGATAGTTTGGTCCCATTGAGAGGGGCGGCACTCCTAGGATCGCCAGGTTTGATTGAACCTGTGCTTCCCAACAGGGCCATTGAGGATCAGGCTCTCATATCATGAACCATTCGAGATCCTGACGTTTCATTGAGTGGGCATGGCTAGTTGTTCTAGGTTTGACAATCGATATCTTGTGAATTTACGAGTGGTATTCGTACTACTCTGTCTCGTTGTGGCGTGTGGCGTGGCGCTCTTTCGGACTGTAGGCCGCGTGGAAGCGGCGGTCTCGGTCCGCCAGGATCCCACTCAGTACTTGATCGCTTCGTGGCGGCCGGTCCGCGAGGATTTGGCCCTTGCCACACGGTTGGACGGAGTCACGGCCGTCCGGTACACGCGCGGCGAAACGGAGTTTGTGAGAACCTTGCTCGGGGGCGTGGGTCTGTCCGAGGCCGAGGCAAAGGCGCGGGGGATCGTGGTGTTCGAGGGGACGAACTGCCTGATCAACCGCCTGGGTTCGGGGAAAGATCCGCTTGGAGCCGCACTGGTTCGGGCGGACCGGGAGCGCCGATCGTCGGAGCCCAGCAAGATCCCCATGGCGGTATTGGGAGGCGTTTTGTTGGGGGTGTGGCTTCGCTTTGGCACGGCCATGCTGCGGTTTGGCGCTTTGGCGGCGATGGGGCTTGCGGCGTACCAGTGGATGACGGCCTGCCCCACGTGTCCTTCGCTGCGGCTGGCCGGCGTGCCGGTTTCCATTCTTGGGGCATGTCTGTACGGAGCGCTCGGCATCGCCTTGGCCTCTCGCCGGTGGGACGCGGGCGCGGCTTGGGTCGCCGCTCCGCTGGCGGCCGGGGTGCTGGCCTGGCAGTCGATCGCCGCTCTGGTCACGGGGACCGATTGCGGTCCGTGCGCCGGGATCGCGTGCCTGAACGCGGCGCTTTCGGTTTCTGCGCTGGCGCACGGTCTGCGGCGGGTCGCCCCGAGCCGGGCGTGGGGTGTCCGACGCACGGCGGTTGGATTGGCGTTGGCGTTGGCGGCGTCCATCGGGGCGTCCCAGTTCGCTTCGCAGGGCCGTGCGGCGACCCCCCACGCGCCGCCCCCGCCCAGTCTCGCGGGCTACCGCATCCAGGACCTGGGTTTGCAGCCCAACGGCCACGCCCGGCTGATCTTCGTCGCGATGTCCGAGTGCCGGTTGTGCCACGGGGTGTTGGAGTATTTGGGGCGCCACCCCGAGGTCGACATCGAAGTGTATTTCACGGACCGCGTGCCGCCGGCCTACCAGTCGTTCGCCAGCCTGATTCCCGATCCGCACTGGATCGCGACGACGCCGGCGTTCCTGGTGGCCGACAAGTCGGGGACGATCGCGGTGGAGGAGAAGGGCTGGACGTTCGGCGACGAGTGGCAGAAGAAGTTCTTGGACAAGCTTGAGGCGTCAAGAGTGCGCCTGGAAAAGGAGTAGTGATGACAACGTATTTGAAACTGATCGCCACGGGCGCCTGTCTGGCCTCCGTGTCGGCCCTGGTGGTGGCGGGCCTTCCGATGAAGCCGCTATGCCTCGGGTCCTATTCGGAGATGTCCGTGCATGTGGAAGTGTGTTACGACGGGAACTGCAGCGGATTGCCCGGCAGACCTCACTTATATAAGGGAGTGTGCGAGTCCTGGTGCTGCCCGGAGAGTTGGCAACAGGGACGCCAGTTGGACATGACGACCTGCCAACTGTTCCCTACGGCCGACTGCTGCCCCCGAAGCGGCCCTAAACCTATCGAAGGGTGCCCCTCCCCGCCCGAGAAGTAGAGGTGCGAACCCTGCGACACGCGGACGAATGCTCAAGCCGTGGCCCGAAGGGGGCGACGGGCCGCGCATCAACGCCTCTCGTGCTTCCACCCGGCAAAATCCGAGTTACAATAGCTTCGGGTTTCCTCGCAGGAATCCCGGGGGGTTGGATTGGGTTTGACCGACGGACAGGGCCTCGCCGCACGACGCAAGATCGTGTCGGTCGTCTTGCGCATCCCAGTATCGATTCTATTACTTCATTTCGTTGCCACGGTGGTGCAGACGGTCTTCGCCGATTTGCTGCTGCGCAAACCAGAGTCCTTTGAAAGGTTGCGGACTCTCGCAAACCCGCGCATTCTCTATTCCGATCCCGCAGCTGACATCAGCCCGTTTTATCACCTCTACTGGGTTCCCTTCGTGGCGTTTGCGATTCTCACGTTTGTGGCGCCATCCAGGAGAGTGCCTGCTTATCTTGGAGCTATTGCCGGATATCTGTTCGGATGGGCCACCTTTGCACCGACGACCGTGCTGCACGATTTCGCATTCTGGCCCTGGGTCATTCGGGTCGTGGCCATCGCCGCCGCAGCCGGCCTGACCTTCACCCTGTTCGAGCCGGCCCTCGAGGTCGTGGAAGTCTGGCTTTCGCGGCCCCGACGCTTCGTCATGGCCGCCCTCGCCGCGGGCGCGGTGGGCGCCGTGTTTGCCTATCCGGTCGCCGCCGACTATGTCGACGGGAGGGTGGCGTTCCGCGTCGATCGCCAGCACCTCGCGTCCACGTACCGCGCGATCGTCCTCTACGAGGCCGATCACGACGGGGAGGCACCGAAGAGCCTGCCCAACCTCGTCCCGGGCTACCTCGACGAGCGCCAACTCCAATCCCCGAAAGACAGCCGTCCGCGCCGCAACCCCGACGGCTACCCGGCCGATCTCTACGTCTTCCGAAAGCGCGAGTACGCGCACTACGCCCCGTTCCGGGTGAGCTATGCGTACGCCCGCTCGTTCGAGCGCACCTTGGTCTCAGAAAGAAGTTGGGAAGAGATCCGCGCCGACCCCGATTTCGGCCTGCTGGCCAACGAGCAACACTGCTACCTTCGAGATCCGTCCCAGCACTCGATGCCGGGGGCGCTCACCCCAATCAGCCCATCGACATTGGAAGACCACGGGGATCCCACCGATGCCGGACCGGTGATGCGCGTCATGATGGACGGCTCGCTCCGCGTGTTGCAGAAGGACGCCTATGGCGTGGGGGACATCCCCGAGCGGTTGTTCTACTCCTGGTACTGAGGCGCCCGCAGCCCTGTCCGCCGGTTTGGTAGCCTAGGTCGATGAATCGATCGCTGCTCTTGCCGTTTCTCATTCTCGCCGCCCCGTCGTTCGGCTGGGCCCCACAGGCCTCCTTGCGACCCGAACTTCACGTGCGCTCGCCGCACAGCTTCGAGAAGACGGTTCAGCGCCTGAAGGACGCGTCCGCGGAGGCGAAGTTCAGCGTCGTCTTCGAACTCGACGTCACGGCGCGCGCCAAGGAGAAGGACATCGTGATTCCTCCGACTACGATCCTCGGGGTCTGCAGCGCCAAGTACGCGTCGGCCGTCCTCGCCGCCGATCTTCGCGCGGTCCCGAACCTCCCCTGCCGGATCGCGGTCACCGAGCGCGACGGAAGGGTCGACGTCTGGACGATGGACGTGCTCCAAATCGCCGAGCACTACTCGGGGGAGACCATGGGCCAAACCGCACGGGAGATCGATACGACGGTCCGGAAGATCCTGGCGGCCGGCACGGCGCTCACCCCTTGACCGCGCCGGCGAGCATCGCCTCCTGGATCTTCTCTTTGAGCAACCAGTACACCAGCAGCACCGGGCCCATCGTGATCACGATCGCGGCGAACATCGCCCCCCAGTCGCTGGTGTACTGGGCCGTGTTGCTCAGCTTCGCGAGCGCCAGCGGCAAAGTGAACCGCTCCTCGGAGTTCACGAGCACGAGCGCGAGGTTGTACTCGTTCCACAGACCGATGAGGTTGAAGATCGTCACCACCACCAGCCCGGGCCGCGCCAGGGGCAGCATCACCCGCCAAAATGTCTTGGCGTGTCCGCATCCGTCCAGCATCGCGGCCTCGCCCAGCTCGTCCGGGAGGTTGTGGAAGAACCCGGTCAGGACGAAGACGGTGAAGGGAAGCGAGAACGCGATGTACACGAGGATCAGACCGGGCAGCGTGTCCGCCAAACTCAGATCGACCATCGTGAGATAGAGCGGGACGATCACCAGGAACTGGGGGAACATCATGCCCGCGAGGAACGAGGCGTATATGGCCTTCGAACCGGGAAATGCGTATTTGGCGAGCACGTAGGCGGCCATCGCGCTGATCGGAATCAGCACGACCATGGTGGCCAGCGCCACGAACAAACTGTTGAAGAACGCGCGCCCAAGGTTGGTGCTGGCCCCGTTCCACGCGTTCGCATAGTTATCCCACTGGAGCGTCGTGGGCAATGCCCAAGGGTCGGTCGCAATCTGCGTCGCACTCTTCAGGCTGCTCGCCAGGACCCAGGCCAGGGGCCCCGTGACGCCCAAGAGGAACGCGAGGACGAACAGCACCGTCACACCCCTCCACCCAAAGCGAAGCGCCTTCACCGGCGCACCGCCTGAGGATCCCGGCGGAATGCCGCGAGGATGACCGACGAAACGCCCATTACGAGGAGGAAGTTCAGAACCGCGATCGCCGTGGCGTAGCCGTAGAAGGAGTTCGGCTGGAACCCTTGCTCGTACAGGTAGGTGAGGGTCACTTCGCTGGCGCGGAACGGCCCACCGTTCGTCATCAAGCGCACCAGCGCGAAGGTGTTCAGGGTCGCGATGGCCGCGTGCACGACCACGACGCGGCGGATGGACCAGATCAGGGGCCACGTGATCGTCCAGAACCGGTGCAACCCGCGCGTGCCATCCAACTCGGCCGCCTCGAACACGTCCCCGGGCACACCCTTCAGCGCCGCGGAGAACAGCATGATGTAGAACCCGATGCCGTACCACACGAAGGCGACCGCCACCGAGAGGAGGGACGTCGAGGGATCGCCGAGCCACGTGGGCTGGTCCTTCCACCCCAGGCGGTCGAACGTGGCGGTCACGATGCCGATCGAAGGGTGCAGCAGGAACTGCCAGAGGATGCCGACCACGACGATCGAAATCACGTGCGGAAAGAGATAGACGGAGCGCAGCACCTTCGCGACGGGGCCCTTGCCCTCCGTGACATGGGCGAGCAGCAACCCGAGAACGGTGACGGCGACCACCACGACCACGAGCAGCTTGAGGTTGTTCGTCACCGCGGTGCGGAAGATCTCGTCCTTGGCGAGGTCGGTGTAGTTCTGGAGACCGACGAACTCCTTCTTGGTGGACAGTCCCCGCGTGTGATAGAGCGACAGGGCGAACGCGCGCAACAGCGGCCACAGGACCAGCCCCGCGTAGAGCAACACCGCCGGAGCGATGAACGCCAGGGCGAACGCGATCCGCCCCCGACGCCTCATTCGACCTTGTGCTTGACCACCTGGGGGTCGTTGCGGGTCGCGTCCGCCGCCTTCTCAAGCGCGTCCGCGAACTGCTGCGGGGCCATCTTGCCGTCGATCAGCGCAGCCATCGCATCTTCGGCGGCCTTGCTGAACCGCGGGTACCAGGAGCGGAACTCCGCCTGCCATTTGTAGGTGGAGTTCTCGAAGATCTGTGCGGGCCGCACGAGATGTGGCGGGTACTTCACCCCGTCGGCCACCTTGATGGCCATCAGCGTGCCCTTGGCCTCGACGAACTCCTTGGCCTTCTCGGGGGTGGTCATGTACTTGTAGAGATCGATTCCGTCCTGCGGGTGCTTCGCCTTCGCCGGAACCATCCAAGGCTCGATCGAGACCATGACCGCGCTCGGGTCGCCGGCGCCACCCGCGACGAACGGGGGCAGCATGAACTCGATCTCGGTGCCCTCGGGCATCACGTTCTCCATCTCGGAGTACAGCCAGGTGCCGCACGGGATCATCGCCGCGTTGCCTTTGAGAAACTCGAGCTGGCTCGTGGTGTGATCCAGGCCCAGCGAGCCCTTCAGGAAGTCGCCCCGGTCCCGCAGGGTCGCCACCATCTGGGCGGCCTTCACGATGTGCGGGTTGTTCCACGCACCGGGTTCGAGATTGACGCACGCCTTCCACATGTCGTTGCCACCGTCGGCGATGGCCCACGAGTAAACGAAGCCGTAGAGCATGTAGTAGGGGTACTGCCCTTGGAACGTGAGCGGCGCAATGCCCTTGGCCTTGATCTGATCGTTGAGCGCGAGCAACTCGTCGAAGGTCGTCGGGACCTTCCAACCGTTCTGGTCGAAGAGCTTCTTGTTGTACCACCAGCCGTTGATGTTCACGTGGTAAGGGAGCATGTACTGCTTGCCCTCGTATTGGCCGAGCGCCAGAAGCTGGGGGTCGAACGAATCGCGCCACTTGCCCTCGGTCGCGCCGTAGGGCGGACTGTCGAGAGCCGGGTTGAGATCGAGGAGTTGGCCGTCGTAGATCAGTCCCCAGGTGTCCATGCCCCATCCGGGCCAAGTGAGATCGGGCACGTCGCCCTTTACGAAGCGCGGCTTGAGCTGCTCCCAAACGCGAGGGTTTCCGGTAATCGCGACCGTCTTCCCCGTCTTCTCAGACCACTCTTTTGCGGACTGCTCGAACTGGTCGATGCCATAGCCCCCTTGGAAGGAGACCACTTCGACGTCCGGGGCCGAAGCACCCTTCGATCCGCCGCCGCACCCGACCAGGGCGAGGGCAAGGGTCGAAACAACTGCAACATACCAACGGTTCATAGCGTGCTCCTTCGTGCCGCGCAGGCTTGCGTGAGGATACTCGCTTTTGGGGACGGGAATCGGGAACCGGGAACCGGGAATCGGGGGGACGGGAATCCGGGGGACGGGAATCGGGAATCGGGAATCGGGGGGTAGCCTTGCCCAATGGTCGCGTCCCTCCTCCTTGCCGCTAGCTGGGTGCCCGCTCGGCCGCCGAACATCGTGTTGCTGTTCGTCGACGACATGGGGTGGATGGACCTGGCGTGCCAGGGAAGCGACTTCTACGAAACGCCTAACATCGACCGCCTTGCACGCCAAGGGGTGCGTTTCACCAACGCCTACGCGGCCGCGCCGGTGTGCTCCCCCACGAGGGCGGCGATGCTCACCGGCAAGACGCCCGCGCGGGTCGGCATCACCGATTGGATCCCTGGCGCGCGCTACCCGCACGCCAAACTCGCGCCGCCCGAGTTCAACCAAGAGCTGCCTGCGGGCGAGACCACGATCGCCGAGGCGCTGAAAGGGCGCGGCTACCGGACGATCCACATCGGCAAATGGCACCTCGGTGGGCGAGGGGCCTGGCCGACCGACCACGGCTTCGACGTGAACATCGGCGGAGGGGTCAACGGCCAGCCCGCGTCCTACACGTACCCCTTCGGGTGGGACGATCCGAAGAACTACTGGCGCGTGCGGTTTCTGCCCGACCCCGGCAAGCCCGGCCAGTACCTGACCGACCTGCTCACGGACCAGGCCGTGAGTCAGATCGAAGAGAATCGGGACCGACCGTTCTTTCTCTACTTCCCCTACTACAACGTGCACGCCCCCTACCAGGCCAAGCCGCATGTGGCCAAACGCTTTGCCGCCAAGGCGCCCGGCCGGCTCCAGAAGAACCCGACCTACGCCGCGATGGTGAGCGCGGTGGACGACAGCGTTGGAAGGATCCTCCGCACCTTGGATCGCCTGCACCTGGAGAACGACACGCTGGTTGTGTTCACGTCGGACAACGGCGGGGTGCACAACGTCTCGCCGCAGAATCCCCTGCGGCTCGGCAAGGGATTTCTCTACGAGGGAGGCATCCGCGAACCGCTCATCGTGCGGTGGCCCGGCGTCACTCCCGAAGGCCAGGTGGCGAACCAGATGGTGACGACCGTGGACTTCTACCCCACGTTCCTCCAGGCCGCCGGCGTCCCGATCCCGGGGCGATTGGACGGCACGAGCCTGCTCGGCACCCTTCGCCACCCGCTTCCCAACACGCCCGAGCGCACTTTGACGTGGCACTATCCGCATTACCATACGGCCGGGCGCCTGCCCGTGAGCGCGATTCGACAGGGCCGGTGGAAGCTGCTCTGGTTCCACGAAGACCAGCGGGTGGAGCTGTACGACCTGGCGACCGACCTGGGTGAAACAAAGGACCTGGCCAAGACGATGCCGGAGCGGGCCGAGGCGCTCCTCAAGACACTCAAGACCTCGCTCGCCCAGCAGGGCGCGAAGTTCCCGACGCCCAACCCCGATTACGATCCAGAGAAACCCTGGCGCGACGGCTTCTCCCCGAACGTCGACGACGGGGGAACAAGAATCCGCGACTAGCCCCCCCCCCCGACTCCCGTTTCCCGATTCCCGATTCCCGTTCCCCGATTCCCGATTCCCGTTTCCCGATTCCCGTCCCCCGCATAAAGGTAACGTTTCATCATGCTCGCCACGCTCGCCCTCCTCGCCACTTTGGCCACCACGGTTCCCGCGGGCCAGACGCTGAAGCAAGATCCGCGCATGGACTGGTGGCGCGAGGCGCGCTTCGGGATGTTCATCCACTGGGGCCTGTACTCGATCCCCGCGGGGAAGTGGGGCGACTCGACCAACCACGCGGAGTGGATCCTCACGACGGCCCAGATCCCCGTTCGCCAGTACGAGAAGTTCAAGGACCAGTTCAACCCGGTCAAGTTTGACGCGGACGAGATTTGCCGCATCGCCAAGGACGCGGGGATGAAGTACATCGTCATCACCACGAAACACCACGACGGCTTCGCGCTGTTCGACTCGAAGGTGAGCGACTACGACGTCATGGCGACGCCGTTCAAGCGCGACATCATGAAGGAGCTGGCCGAGGCGTGCCGCCGCCACGGGCTGAAGATGTGTTGGTACCACTCGATCATGGATTGGCACCATCCGGACTACCTGCCGCGCCGAGCGTGGGAGGACCGCACCGCCGAAGGAGCCGACTTCAAGCGCTACTTCGAGTACCTGAAAGCGCAGGTCACCGAGCTGCTGACCAACTACGGCGACATCGGCATCATGTGGTTCGACGGCGAGTGGGAGAGCACGTGGACCCACGAGTACGGCAAGGAGCTATACGAACTGTGCCGCAAGCTGCAACCGAAGGTGATCGTCAACAACCGCGTGGACGTGTGGCGCGACGGCATGGCCGGACTGAGCAAGGACGATCACGCCTACGGCGACTACGGGACGCCCGAGCAAGAGGTCCCCGCCACCGGTTTGCCCGGCGTGGACTGGGAAACGTGCATGACGATGAACGGCCACTGGGGCTACAATGCCGCCGACCACAACTTCAAGACCACCAAGCAGCTCATCCAATTGCTCAGCGACATTGCCTCGAAGGGTGGCAACTTCCTTCTGAACGTCGGCCCGACGGCCGAAGGGCTCATTCCCCCGACCAGCGTCGAGCGACTCAAGGAGATGGGCGCGTGGATGCGGGACAATGGCGAGGCGATCTATGGGACGTCCGCGAGTCCGTTCAAGTCGCTGCCGTGGGGCCGGGCCACGATGAAGAATCGGGGCGCCGACACGACGCTCTACCTCCACGTGTTCGATTGGCCGACGGACGGCCGGCTGAAGGTCTCGGGCTTGGGGAACCAGGTGCGCGGGGCGCGTTTGCTGGGCACGTTCGCGCGGTTGGCGGCGACGCAGAAGGAGGGTCAGGTGGAGATCGAGATCCCGACCCGCGCTCCGGATCCCAACGTGTCGGTCATCGCCCTCGATCTCGTCGGGAAGCCGGTCATCTACGCGGAGCCGATCATCGACGCGGGCGCGGCGTTCTTCGTGCGCTCTCTCCCCGTGAGCGTGAGCGCCGGCGAGGGGTTGGAGGTTCGCGTGACCGTGGACGGGTCGACCCCCACCGCCTCTTCGCCGCTCGCCAAAGCGCCTTTGACGATCGACCGGACGACCACGGTCAGGGCCAGGGCGTTCCACAACGGGAAGCCCGTGACCGGCGTCGTCGAGCGGCGCTTCGAGAAGGTCACGCCCAAGCCTGCAGCACCCGTTACGGGTCTGATGCCCGGTTTGACGGTCGAGACCTTCGCGGGCGATTGGGACAAGGTGCCCGACTTCGGCGCGCTCAAGCCGGAGGGCACGTCGGTCGAACCGGTCGTCGGCTTGGATCCGTTGAAGACGCGCGAACACTACGGGCGGCGGATTCGCGGCTACGTGGTGGTTCCGGCGGACGACGTCTACACGTTCTTCCTCGCAAGCGACGACGGTTCGCGCCTGCTGGTGGACGGCAAGTTGGTCGTGGACAACGACGGGTTGCATTCGATGCAGGAGAATTCTGGCGCCGTCGCGCTGGCCGCCGGCCCGCACGCGATCGAGATCGGCTACTTCAACAAGACGGGCGGAGCCGAGTTGAAGCTGGCGTTGGCCCCGTTGGGTCAGAAGCCAGTGCCGGTAGCGGCAGGCGCGCTGAAGCACAAGTAACCCAAACGTGGGAGTGCGCGAGCTTGCTCGTCGCCCTGATCCGAGCGGCTTGCCGCCGGTCCAAATAACCGAACAAGTTCGGTGGATTCAGGGCGACGAGCAAGCTCGCGCACTCCCACGGGGAAGGGTAGCCTTCGGCGTATGGCCGTTCTGGACTGGGAGAACCCCTCGCTCACGCATCGAAACCGACTCCCGCCGCGCGCCACGTCCTGGCCGTTTGTCGAACCCGGTCAAGCACCCGAAACCAGCCCTTTCGTGCTCCGCCTCGATGGTCGCTGGAAGTTCATGTGGGCGCCGAACCCGGCGTCCGCAACTGAGGGATTCGAATCGGAGGGGTTCGACGACTCGCCATGGGGCGAGATCGACGTTCCTTCCTGCTGGGAGATGCAGGGGCATGGCATCCCGATCTACACGAACGTGCAGTACCCCTTCCCGTGCGATCCGCCGCATGTGCCGACCGAAGACAATCCGACGGGTTGCTACCGCCTGCGCTTTGAGGTGCCCGCCGAGTGGGCGGACCGGCCCGTGCACCTTCACTTCGGCGGCGTGTACTCCGCGTTCACCGTGTGGCTGAACGGGCGGGAGGTGGGCTTCAGCAAGGGCTCAAAGACCCCCGCCGAGTTCGACTTGACGCCTTTCTTGGCACCGGGTGAAAACTTGCTGGCCGTGAAGGCCGTGAAGTGGAGCGACGGCTCCTATCTGGAAGACCAGGACATGTTCCATTTCGGCGGGATCTTCCGCAGCGTGTTCCTGTTCTCGCCGGCACCCGTTCACCTTCGTGATTTCTTTGCGTGGGACGCGTGGGTGGGAAACGATGCCGACCTCCACGTGCAGGTGGAGGTCGAGGGGCCCGGCGAGGGACACACGGTCGAGGCAGTGCTGGAGCCGGGGACGCCGCGGCCCCAGCGCGCCAGCGAGGCGCTCTCCGAGTCGGGCCGCGCTTTGCTCCGATTGCGGGTCGAGGCGCCCCGCCGTTGGTCGGCCGAGGACCCTTTTCTGACCACGCTTGAACTGCGTCTCCTGAATCCCAATGGCACGGTCGTGGACAAGCGCACGATTCGGCACGGGTTCCGTCATGTTGAGATTCGAGAAGGGCGTTTCTGGATCAACGGCGCGGCGGTCAAGCTGCGGGGAGTGAACCGGCACGAGCACGACCCGGACCTCGGGCGAACCATGACCGAGACGAGGATGCGGCAGGACCTCGAGCTGATGAAGCGCCACAACATCGACACGGTACGGACGAGCCACTATCCGAACGATCCCAGATGGTACGAATTGTGCGACGAGGTCGGGATCTACGTGATCGACGAGGCGAACATCGAGTCCCACGGAATGGGCTACTCGCTGGAGAAGTCGCTGGGCAACAACCCCGAGTGGGAGGCCGCTCATGTGGACCGCGCCGAGCGCATGGTCGTGCGCGACCGGAACCACGCATGCATCGTGATGTGGTCCTACGGCAACGAGGCCGGGCCAGGGTGCAACTTCCGAGCGGTGCGCAAGGCGGTGAAAGCCCTGGATGCGACGCGTCCCACGCACTACGAGCGCGACAACGAGACGGCCGACGTGGACTCGTGCATGTACCCGACCGTCGAGTGGTTGGATGCCGAAGGGGCCAAGGGGGGCGAGAAGCCGTTCTTCGTCTGCGAGTACGCCCACGCGATGGGCAACGCGATGGGGAATTTTGCGAAGTATTGGGACGTGATCGAACGCCACCCGCGCCTGATGGGCGCGTGCGTTTGGGATTGGGTCGATCAGGGGCTTCGGCGATTGGACGAGAACGGGTTGGAGTTCTACGGCTACGGGGGCGACTTCGGGGACTTCCCGAACGACGGTCCGTTTTGCATCAATGGCATCGTCCCGCCCGATCGACAGACCAGCGCGAAGCTGCTCGAGGTGGCCCGTGTCTACCAGCGGATCGGGTTCTCACTGGCGGAGGGAGAGCTTCTGATTGAGAATAAGTTTGATTTTACAAACTTGGATCAATTCGAATTCCATTGGGAGGTGGTGGGAGGTCCTGCGACGAGCGGCGTTTTTCCCGGGATCGATGTGCCACCGGGCGAGATCGGGCGGGTCACTCTCCCCGAGTTGCCTTCCGAGGCGCGGTACCTGGACGTTTGGGCCGTGCGCGCCCAGCCTCGTTCCCGATCCGAGGCGGGTGAAGCTGTGGCCAGGGCGCAATTCGCCCTGGAAGGGGCCCTCCGAGAAGGACCCCTCCCTTCTCGGGAGAGGGGCGCCTCCGCTCCCAGCGTGAGCGAGACGGAGTCTGCGCTCCACCTCGTGGGCGAGGGGTTCTCCGTGACGTTCCCCAAGGGTGAGGCGACGTTTCGGGCCTACCGTGTTGGTGGCAGCGAGCTGATCTCGTCAGGCCCTGAGGTCAACCTCCACCGGGCCCAAACGGACAACGACAAGTGGTTGCGCGAGGCGGTCGTTGCTTCCGGGTTGGCTGATCCTGAGCGACGGGTGGTTCTCTGGGAGTGGAAGGCCTTGGAGGACCAAGTTGAAGTTCACATCGAGGTCCACGCTTTGGGGGCGGCCGGGGTCGGCGTTCGCCACGATGCGACCTACCGCATCGATGCCGACGGCGAGATCGTGATGCGTCATCGTTTCGAACCGATCGGCGAACTGCCGCCTCTGCCGAAGGTCGGGCTCCGGCTGTTTGCCGCCGGGGAGTTCGAGACCCTTCGTTATTGGGGCAGGGGCCCCCATGAGAACTACCCCGACCGGAAGGCTTCGGCGGACTTTGGCCTCTGGTCTTGCCCGGTAGCCGAGGCCGGCGAGTTCTACGTGCGCCCGCAAGACAACGGCAACCGTGAGGAGGTTCGCTGGGCGACTCTTTCCACCGCGCACGGAAGAACCCTGAATGCGCCGACGCCGGGTGCGATCGTGTTCGAGGGTTTGTTCAGCTTCGCCGTGTCCCGGTTCCTGCCGGAGCAGCTGGAGCGCGCTAGGCACTATGCCGGCGAACCGCCGCGATTCGAGCGTCCGGTCCCGCGGGAGGACCTCGTGGTGTGCCTCGACGCTTTCGTGATGGGTCTCGGTGGCGCGTCGTGCGGCCCCCCTCCGATGGAGAAGTACCGCACGATCCCCTGGCCCTTGGAGTTGAACGTGACCCTCCGGGGTGCCCCCTGTGGTGCCACGCCCGCTCGACGGGCGTGAGTGAGGACGGGTGGAGTGCCGGGACCCAATAGGTACTCTCCACTGATGCGGATCGAGGAGGCGGTGGAGGCGTTCGTGCGCGGTTTCGCGTTCACCCGATCGCTTGCGCACCCCTACGTCGTCGAGCGCATCGAGGATGTCTGGGTGATGCGGGACGGACCGGGGAAGAAGGGAGACCCGCGCAACGAGGAGTGGGTTGCGCTTGGGCTCGCTCCAGAGCGGGTCGACGACGTTGCGGGAAGGCATGCGCGGGGCCGATTCGCCGTCGCCTGGGTGTGCCCTCTCGGCGAGTCGGACCTCGAGGAGCGCGCCGGGTTCAAAGCCCTTGGGTATCGGCTTGGCGCCACCGAACCCCTCTTCGTTCACGATTTGCAGGCAGTGCCTGTGGCCGAGAGTCCGGCGATCGTGAGTCGGGTTGAAGATCCCGAACGGGCCGCGCGGCTTGGTCGACTTCTCCGGCGCAAACCGCTCCGAGACGAGTTCCTTGCGGAAGATTCCGCCTGGCGGCAGTATGTCGCCGAGATCGACGGCGAGATCGTGGGTTGGGTGGCCAGCATCGACGCCGGAACGGCGCGCTGGTGTGCGAACCTCCAGGTCGTGCGGGAGCATCGGCGCAAGGGAATCGCCAAGGCGCTGATGGGCCGCATGCTGGAGGACGATCGGCGCCTGGGGGACCGAGCATCGGTCTTGCTTTCCAGCCACACCGGCGCCCACCTGTATCCGACCGTGGGATACCGGCAGCTCGGCACCCTGCTGCTCTATACCCTGTAACCCCCCTCCCTCCCCTCCCCGGGTGCCACGCCCGCTCGACGGGCGTGCGCCCACGTCGAAGCCACCTCCTTGGGAACGAGGTGTAGAATCACCGCGGAAGGAGGGACGAGATGAGCGTGCCCGAGTTTTGGAAAGCGATGATCGGCTCCTGGACGGGAGAGAACAAGCTCTGGCTGATGCCAGGGGATCCGTCGTCGGATTCGAAGGCGACCGCACGTGTGGAACCGCTAGCGAACGGCAAATTTCTCGGGGTCCACTACACCTGGGAGGAGAGCGGCGAGACGCAAGAGGGCTTCGCCCTGGTTGGGGCTTCGAAGGACGGGACCTCGGCCCAAGCCACCTGGGTGGATTCCTGGCACATGGGGGATAGCCCGATGGCGTTGCGTGAAGTGCCCTCAGCTCCGGGCGTGGTGGCACTGCTCGGCTCCTACCCCGCGCCGGAAGGACCGGATTGGGGTTGGCGCGTGGAGTTCGAGCCCGGTGGGCAGGATCATTGGACGATGCGGATGTTCAACATCACCCCGGATGGCCAGGAGGCGCCCGCCGTCCTTGCCGAATTCGTCCGCGCCCCCTCGTAGAGGCTGTCGCAAACCCCGGGGGGGGGCACGCCCGCTCGACGGGCGTGCATTGAACTCACGACCGTCCAACGGGCATCGCCCCCGCGACTCTTCCCACCCGTCCGGCAGCGGTTTCTGACTCGCCTCACTCCTGCGAGTGGCGGGCGGTACTCTTCGGGTTCGGGTGGAACCGGCCGACGCTTCCGTCCGAAGAGGCGCTTATGAAGTGGACCCTTATTGCGACCGTTGTCCTGATTCTCTGCGGCTGTTCCAAGGGAGTTGCGCCCGCGCCGGAAGCGGCGAAGGCCGAGCCTCTGAAGAACGGCCTCGAGGTCGTGCTGAGGCCCATCGAAGGCGCCAAGTCGGTGGCTCTGGTCGTCCAGTACTCGATCGGGGACCGGAACGACCCGGAAGGCGCCTCTGGCATGGCGCACCTTATCGAGCACCTGTTGGCGACCTGTGCGACGCCGGGCCACCCCGCTAGGGACGTCGACACCCTGGTCGACACCTATCCCGATGGCTTCAACGCCCAAACGGGGGATGACTACACCCTGGTTTCGACGGTGTTCCCCAAGGAGCGGCTTGAGGCGGAGCTTGCCGACGCGGCGGCTCGGATGACCGATCTTCGGATCGAACCCGAGGACGTCCAGCGAGAGCTTGGCAGGCTCGAGGTCGAGCTGGCGAATATGTACAAGTCTGTACCTAGTTTGGCTTCACAAAACTATGCCGCGCAAGCCGTGGCTCCACCCCTGGTCGGGGCGCGCCGCGGCGGGGTCCTCGAGCAGATGCGGGCGATCCCCCTCGACACGCTCCGCGCGCGCGTCGCCGCCTACTACCAGCCGCGCAACGCGATGCTCGTCCTGGCCGGGGACCTTGCCCCCGCTCAGGCTCAAGCCATGGTGGAGAAGGCCTTCGGA
This sequence comes from Fimbriimonadaceae bacterium, assembly GCA_023957775.1. Classification (NCBI taxonomy): domain Bacteria; kingdom Bacillati; phylum Armatimonadota; class Fimbriimonadia; order Fimbriimonadales; family Fimbriimonadaceae; species Fimbriimonadaceae bacterium. The sequence continues at coordinate 184,910 of JAMLGR010000006.1, forward strand.
AAGATCTCAGGCGGCGAGGCTCTTCCGGAGGTCGCGCTTGCCCGCGCGCCGGTCACGACCGGCACGACCGAGTTGCCCGCGTCGGGCCTGCTGGGTGGGGGCTACGCCGCAGTCGCCTACCCGGCACCGAGTCCCAAGGATCCGGAGTACGCGGGTTTCTTGATGCTCGCGTCGATCCTGCAGACACGGGCCATCGACTTCGGGGCGCCCAAGGGTGTGGCTCCCGTGCAGTTCGCGCCGTTGGATCGGCCCGAAGTGCTGATCGTTTCGGCGCCTCCGCTCGCCGGGGAGGATGCGGCCAAAGCCGCCACACGCATCGAAGCGATCGTCCGGCGTGAACTGGAAGCGGCCCAGGTGGACACGCGGCTCTTAACGCGCACCTTCGGGTTTCTGCTGGGTCTCGAGGGAACCCCGGAGACCGAGATGGCCCTCAACCCCTACGGCGTCGCGTTCGGAATCGCCCGGAGGCGGCAACTGGGGATCGACCCGGCAGCCCTGGCTTCGAGGATCAACACGTTGTCCGACGCCGAGTTGGCCAGGGCCCGCACTGTGATGCTGGAGCATGTGGGCAAAGCCGTGGTCCGCAGTTCCGCCGCGAACCGGTGATGGTGGCGGCACGCCCGTCGAGCGGGGCGTGGCACCCGCGCCCTGCTGGATGCGGCACTCGGCACGCCCGACGAGCGGGCGTGGCACCCGTGACGGCACCCCGATGGCACCTCGCGCGGGTAAAGTGCGCGCGTTCGATGGTTGAGCCTTTAACCGCCTGGATGTCGGTGGACCGCGCCGAGCGAGCGTTGCGAGCGGGTGGCCTCTCGGACGGCGCCTCGGCCCTCGCGGCGCCCCTCGTGTCCCGGGCCGCGCAGGCCTTGGTGGAGTCGGGAGTCAGCGGCAACCTGGCCTCATCGGCTTGGTGGGTCCCGGGCCGGGTCGAAATCCTTGGCAAGCACACGGACTATGCGGGCGGGCGCAGCCTCACTTGCGCGGCCGAACGGGGGTTCGCCCTCGTGTTCGTCACGTGCCAGGAGCGGACGCTCACGGTCCATGCGACCGACGAGAACGAGACCGCCCGCTTCGCTCTCTTTGAGGAAGGGGCGCCCCAAGCCGGGTGGAGGCTCTACGCGAGTACGTTGGCCAACCGCTTCGCCCAGGACGCCTCGAATCTCCAATGGGGCGTGGAGTGCGCGTTGGCCAGCAACCTCCCGCGCGATGCCGGCCTCTCGAGTTCCAGCGCGCTCCTGATCGCCCTGTTTCAGGCGGTGGCTTCGGCCAACGGCCGATTCGAAGGGACACCGCTGGGAGAGGCCACGGCGACGCCAGAGGGGCAAGCCGCCTACTTGGCGAGCGTGGAAGCCGGGCGCCCGTTCGCCGGGCTTGGAGGCGCCGCCCCGACGGGCGTGGGAACCCGTGGCGGCAGCGAGGACCATGTGGCGATCCTCTGCTCGCGCGTCGATGCAATCGGCCTCTACCGGTATCGCCCGATCGAGCGGCTGGGATCGTACCCGCTGCCAGGGGAGTGGCTGATCGCGGTTGGCGGGTCGGGCGTCTCCGCCCACAAGGCCGGCGCCGCTCGGGAAGCGTACAACCGCGCATCCGACCTGATGGCCCGGCTCCAAGCCGGCGAGCCTCCGGTGGACGACGCGCTCAAGCATCGGCAGGCGCACTTCGACTTCGAAGACGGGCACGCGGTGCCATCCGCCGCCGAGGCGCTCCGCAGCGGAGACCTCGAGACCTTTGCCGACTGGGTGAACCGGTCCCAATCGATGGGAGCGGGGCTGCTTGGGAACCAGATTCCTGAAACCATCGCCTTGGCGGCCTCGGCGCGCGCCGTGGGTTCTCCTTGTGCCACCGCCTTCGGTGCAGGGTTTGGAGGAAGCGTGTGGGCGCTGATTCGAAGGGAAGACCCGGAGGGCTTCCTCGAGAGGTGGCGCGCTCGATACGCAACGGAGTTCGAATACTCTGCGGGGAACGGCCGGTTCTTTACTATGCGCCCCGGCCCCCCCGCATTTCGTTTGGGCTAGTAGGTCACCTCGACCTCCCAGATCCACCCGGAGGCGAAGCGCCCATCCATGTAGGAGATCGCCTGGCCGGCCCCCGACTCGGGCCCCCACACCCCCGAGATTCCCTGCCACCACACGCTGCCCTGGTCGGCACCCCAGTCGTGGTGGAATGGCGACGAGAAGTTGATGGAGTAGTGGTAGTAGTAGGGATCGTTGCCTCCATAAGCGCGCAACTGATAGTGCGTTGCCCCTTCGGCCTTCGGGATGATCACCGTCGCAAGCGTGGCGTGGCGCCCATTCTCGATCCGCTGCATCGTCTGGTACGACCCGAAGATGATCGAGTGGCGCGTTTCCACCCGGATCTCGCCCTCATCGCGCGCGAGGGTCACGAGTTGGCCGTCGATGTTCTCCGCGACTTCGACCGAGATCGAGTCGACGCCGTCCGTACTCCGAGCGGTGTAGGTGAGTCGGCCGTCCCGGGTCCACTCTCCCAGCGGTTCGTTGAACTCGCCGTAGTTCGTGGTTCCGTTGAACCGGTACCAGACGGTTCCCGAAGCGGCATCCGGGGGGAGGAGCGTGACGGAGATGTTCTGGCTCTCCCCGTGCAGCAGAGAACTTCTGCGCGGATTGAGGACCGCGCGTGTGTTGGAGACCTCGATCCGAGCCTGATCGACGCCGACGCGCACGTGGTTCGCGCCCTCCATATAGAAGACCTCGACGCTGAGCGACGTATCGCCTCGGAACCCGACATCCGGTGAGAACACCGCGAACTCCGAATCGGTCTCGATGTCCATCGCGAACTGGCCGCCGGACGAGACCCTTCCGTTGCCACCGGACTTCCAGTGGTAACGATAGGCGATGTTCGGATCGCGGTTCTGAACGATCGCCTCGAATGTCGTGAGCGGAGACGTCGGGAAGATCGTGAGTTCGTCCGGGGTCAAAGTGACCTTGGCGCCCGTGGTGTCGATTTCGAACACGTCGGCACTGCGGGACGCGGCGATCGAGACGACCTGGACGACGCTGTCCGCGACCGTCAGGAACTTGTCGAGGCCGCCCATCCCGTCGAAGAGCGCGTACACCTTCGTCATGAACTGCTCTGCGATCTCCTGTCCGTATCCCGACGAGATGATGTCGTGGACCAACGCGAGCACCGCCAACTGGAGCCCGGGACTGGTGGCGAACGCCTTGTAGATGTCCACCATCGCGCCCTTCACGTCCCCGGTTCGGGCCTTGTCCAACACTCCCGGCAGAACGTCGAACAGCGCGTTGACGGCGCTTTGGTACACCTCGGTGGCCAGCACGATGTTGATCCGCTCTTCAAGCCCATCGAGCGCAATCGGTGCCGCCAGGTTGACGATCATCGGCAGGAACAAGTCGGCGATCAGGGTCCGTGCGACGACCTTCCGGTACGAGGCTTGTTCCACCTCGTCCGTGAGGTCCCAATCGCCGTCGCTGCTGCCGAGCCCGACGGCCGTGACGCGGTACTTCGTGGAGGAGGCCCCCTCAGGCGTCAGCGGAATCGGGATCGCCGCGGTCGTGACCGGGGCGTACGGCATTTGTCCGGTTCCCAGGATGTCGATCAGACCCCCGATCAGGGAGTTGAAGTGGGCCGTCGGCGAAACGTCGACGACCGCGACCCGCTCGGGCGAAGGCGTCGTGTTGCCGTTCTCGTCGTCGTAGCTCATGCGCTCGATATGGGCGATCGCCCGACGACGGTACGCGTTCTTGATCTGGATCGCGCTGTCGCCCTCGGCGCGCAGCACTTGCAGCCCGCTTCTGGGCTCCGTCGGCTGAATGAGGAGGCCGCGGCTGGCAAGGAGGCTGTCGATGGCCTCCTCCAGACGAGGTTTGATGGCCTCCTTCATGTCGTCGAGGGACGTCGCGCCTCCCGCATACTCGGCCGCGATCGCGTCCGCCAAGTCGATGGCCTGCTGCGTGTCCTTCAAGTCGCGAACGGCCACCGTCTGGCCGTCCTCGGGAAGGAGGAACAGCCCCGCTCCGAAGTAGAGCAGGACCTCGGCGGTGCTCTTGACATCCACGTCCGGATGGCCCGTCCCGACCCATCCGAGGAGCACGGGGTCCCCTTGGGCGTTATCGATCGTGACGAGTTGGGGCTTGTTCGAGAGTACGCTCGCCGTGAAGGTGCCGTCCGACTGGACCGAGGCATCGGCGAGGCTCGAGGACGCTTTGAGGGTGTTCAACGGAAGGTTGAGCCCGGCCGGCAACGCGGTTCGACCTCGGCCGTCTCCACCTGAACCTCCGCCCGAGCCTCCGGTGCCGCCGCCGCCTTTGCCTCCGCATCCGATAAGGATCAGGAGCAGCAACGTGATCGCAATGGCGAGATAGGGTTGGTTTCTTGTGTTTCGGCGCATAGCAACCAAGGTCTATCGCGCCATCGCAAATTCACCGCAAAAAGACCGCTCAGAGCAGGAGGGCCAGGTGGTCGCAAGTCTGCTGAACAACCGAGTCGAAGGAAGTTCGGCGAAGGCTCTTCCCGCAGGCTTCAGGGGCGGACATCTTCGGTCGGTACCGCGCCGCCAACCGCTTTTCCACCGTCGATCGGGGATGGCCGATCCGTTCGCGAAGGGTTTCGCCGGCTCGAAAGGCCCATCCGGCCAGATCGGGGCGACCGACGACGGTCCACATGATCGCCACCTTGTCGAGACCGATGACGACCAACCGACGGTAGCTGCGGCGCTGCATGATGCCAAGCGCGTCGGTGAGCGTGCGCCCGACCTCTGTCCTGTCCCCTAGACCGGCGTGGCCAACGCCGAGCCCAATCAGCGAAGCTGCCTCGACGTAGTGGTTCCCCAAGGCGCGGGCAACCCGGACGGCTTCCTCGCCGCTTCGCACGGCCGCCTCCCACTCTTCCTCCTCCCCATACAGCATGCTGAGGTTCGCCAACGCGACACTGCGGTGGTGGTCAAGTCGCGCGAGTGGAGGGAGTGTCTGAATCGATCGGTAGAGCGCGATGGCTTGATCCGAGTCGCCCTCGTGCCACACGAGGCCCGCATAGTTGATCTTGAACTGGGCTTGAACCCATGGATCGTGCACGCGATCGATGACCTCCGTGCCCCGTGAGAATGCCCGGCGCGCAGACGCCGGGTCTCGGACCTCCAAGTAGTAGAAGCCCAGCCGGGCAGCGGTTTGCAGGATCAGCGTATCGGAGGCGAGCCGTTCCGCGTCTTCCTGGGCCAACAGCAGGTGGGTCTCCGCTCTTCGGTAGTCGGCGAGCAACTGGGCAAGGAACGATGCGGCGAAGGCAACCCGGCAACGGGCTTCCGAGGGATCGTGCGCGGCGGCAAGACATTTCTCCATGACCGAGAGCGCCGCGCTGGGATTTCGGGTGTGCACCCAGTAGTTGGTGTTGGACGCAACGAACTTCAGGGCCTCGTCGCCACCGTGCTGCAGGCTTTCTTCGAACGCGCGAACAATCGCGTCCTGTTCCGAAGGGTCTTCGAAGTCGCGCCGATCGGAGTGGCGAGGGTAGTCGCCTTTCCCAATGACTTCAGCCATGCGGACGAGGACCGCGGAGGCTGCGGAGACTTCGGACTCCCGCAACGACGACTCGTGTTGGTTGAAAATCTCTTGCGCGACATGCAGTTCGCCCATTTCGGCGGCGCATCGCATCGCTCTCCCTGCAGCGACCTCGTTCCAAGGTTGGCGCTTCAGAGCCTCCTTTGCAACCGACAGGGCTTCCTCGTAGAGGCCGTCGTTTTCCAGGGCCTCGCCCAGCATCGACCAAGCCTCTTCCCGCTGGGCCTCCCAGTACGCACGCGGGCCGAGCACCCAATCGGCGTCCCAGCCCGAAAGGAACTCGGAATCCAGGATGACGTCCACCCTTCGGACCGTGTCTTGGAGCATGTTGGTCTTCGTGACGAGATTGGCCTTGCGAAGCAGCCTCTCCACATCGCCGACGTCTGAAGTGCACAGGGTCGTGTCCAGCCGGGCCAGTTCTCGATCGGTGACGAGCGAGCGAGGATCGCCCAAAGTGCGTCGGATCGAGGAAAGCGCATTCCGAAGGCTGGCCTTGCTGCGGTCGTCCGCCGAGCCCCAAACCGCTTCGGCAAGTTCCGACCGGCGGACGGCGCGCCCATCTCTGCTGGCGAGCAAGGCCAGGACCTCGGCCGCATGTTTGGTCGGCAAGCTCGCCGGGGTTCCTTTGGCGGTCCAGGCTTGGAACGTCCCGAAGAGCCGGATGCGGATCTTCCGCTCGTGCGCCATCCTCCCATTCTGCTCCGAATCTGGGCGGCGCGCCAACTTCAGCGAGCTCTGGGTACTGTCTTCCGATGGCTGGCGGACAACTCCTCATCCGGATTCGATGCACCGAAATGCCGGGCCCGACGTTTCAAGGACAGGACGGGGTGCGGCTGGGCGTCCAACGGGGTTCGGAAGTCGTCGAGGACGTTCCAGGCGATGCCTCCGAGGTCGTGTTCGACGTCCCGTTGCGCGTCGAGCGCACGACGGCGGGGAGCCCCAACTTCCTCGGTCCCTATGCGCACGGCACCGTCTCCGAACGGTTTCTGTACTTGTGCTGGGGCGTTCGTGCGAACGGCTCTTGGATCGGCTTTCGACGCGCCAAGGTGCAGCTCAAGGAGTTGCCGTGGGAGGTCGTCGCGGCGCACGTGGCGAGTGGCGACCCGCTCGAGGCAACGGTGCGCATGACCGATCCCAAGGGCGAGCCCCTCTGCGCCACGGTGAAGCCGAGCCACATCGCCTGGGAAACGTCTCCCTGACCTTCGATCGCGTATGCTTGGCACGGCGCACGTCGGGCGCGGAGACGGAAGGTTATGGGATGGCCCACTCGGCATTGCTTCATCGCGGTCGCGCTGCTCGGCCTTGCCGCATGTGGGAAGCCCCCGACGACGCCCGCGGCCTCCGTCCTGGTCCTCGCAAGCGCCAGCTCCGCAGACGCAGTCCAAGAGATCGCCACGCGCTTTGCCAATGAGCGTGGCATCGAGGTGCGCGTGTCCGCGGGGGCTTCGAACATGCTCGCGCGCCAAGTCGAAGCGGGGATTCATGCCGATGTCTTCCTCTCGGCCAGCAAGGAGTGGGGGGATCTCCTCGACTCGCACGGCTGGGCGCGGGCTTCCATCGACCTCCTGGCGAATCGTCTGGTCCTCGTCGTGCCGAAAGGCAATCCGGCCCAGATCCGCGCCCCCGAAGACCTCTTGAACACGAGCGTGCGCTTCGTGGCGCTGGCGGGTGAGCGCGTGCCGGCCGGCGTGTACGCCGAGCAGGCCCTGCGCGCCCACGGCCTGTTGGATCGTCTCGTCGCGGCCAGGCGCCTGGTGCGTGGCCAGGACGTGCGCTCGGCGCTGGGCTATGTCGAAAGGGGCGAGGCGCAGGCCGGCGTGCTCTACGCGACCGACGCGCTTGCGAGCGAGCGGGTCGAGGCCGTCTTCACGTTTCCCGATTCGGACCACGACCCGATCGTGTATCCCTTGCTCTTGCTGAGGGACTCTCCGGTTGACGGGTCCGGGGAAGCGTTCTACCGAATGCTCCAGAGCGACTTCGCCCGCCAGGTCTTTGAGCGCCACGGATTTGCGATGGCGGCTGGGAGGCGGGGGTGACGGCTTTATCGTCCGCCGAGTGGGAGGCTGTTCGGCTCAGTCTGCTGGTCGGGGCCGTCGCCGTGGCCGCCAGCCTCCCCTTCGGCATAGCGCTGGGGTGGCTTCTCGCCCGGAGGCGGTTCGCCGGCAAGATCGTGCTCGAGACCGTGCTGAACCTCCCCCTGGTGTTGCCGCCGGTCGTGACGGGATACCTGTTGCTCGTGGCGTTTGGCTCGAACGGAGCCCTCGGGCGGTGGCTCGAGGCGTGGTTTGGAATCCGGTTCGTCTTCGATTGGAAGGGGGCGGCTCTGGCGTCCGCGGTCGTGGCGTTCCCCTTGATGGTGCGCTCCATCCGCGTGGCGATCACCTCGGTGGACGTGCGGCTCGAAGGGGCGGCCCGATCGCTGGGGGCGGGGCCTTTCGACGCGTTCCGGACGGTCACGCTCCCCCTCGCACGCCATGGGGTGATCGCGGGGGCGCTCCTTGCGTTTGCGCGCAGCATCGGCGAGTTTGGAGCGACGATCATGATCGCGGGCAGCATTCCGGGAGAGACGCGTACGATTCCGCTCTTCATCTATTCGATGCTGGAAGTGCCCGGCGGCGAGAAGGCGGTGTGGCGGGTGGTGGGCGTTTCGGTCCTGATCGCGGCGGGCGCCCTGGTGGCTTCGGAGATTCTGGAACGACGGTCGTACGTCAAGGCGGCGAGGTCCTGATGCCGCTGGAGTTCCGGTGCCGGCACCGCTACGCCAGCGGGTTTGCTCTCGACGTCGCGTTTGGGGCGGGAGACGGCGTGACGGCGCTGTGCGGTCCGTCCGGGAGCGGCAAGACCACCGTGCTGATGCTGGTGGCCGGGCTCCTTCGCCCGGAGCGGGGGAGAATCGTGCTCGGCGGAGACGTTCTCGGCGACACCGACGCTGGGGTTTGGCTGCGGCCCGAGCGTCGCAAGGTCGGCCTGGTCTTTCAAGACAGCCTGTTGTTTCCGCATCTCAGCGTGCGAGAGAACCTGGAGTTTGGGCGGCGGCGCAGGCCCGGCGGGAGCATCGAGGTTCAACGCGTTCTCGACGTCCTCGAACTCGGCGAGCTGGTGGACCGGGCGCCGGCGACGCTGAGCGGCGGTCAGGCAAGGCGCGTGGCGCTTGGCAGGACGCTGCTGAGCGACCCGGACCTGTTGATGCTCGACGAACCGTGGACGGGACTAGACGAGTCGCTCCAGGAGCGTGCGGCGGAGTTCGTTCAACGCTGCATGGCCGAGTGGAAGATCCCGACCCTGCTCGTCGCCCACGACCGTGCCGGGGTCCACCTCCTTGCCGATCAGATCGTCGAACTGCGCGAAGGCCAAGTGGCCACCTGATCGCAACGCCCGCAGGTATCGTCGTGGGAGAGGCAACCGATGGAACTGAACTCCCTGGCGCTGACCACCACCGTTTCCGGCACCCTCGACGAGGTGCGTCCCCGAGTCGAGGAGGCGTTGAAGGCGCAGGGCTTCAGCGTGCTGACCGAGATCGACATGCAGGAGACGCTGCTCGAGAAGTTGGGCGAGCGGATTGGGCCGTACACGATCCTGGGGGCATGCAACGCTCCGTTGGCCTACGCGGGACTTCAAGCCGACCCCTCGATCGGCCTGCTCATGCCGTGCAACGTCGTTCTCCGCTCGGTCACGGGGGGAACTCAAGTGGCCGCCGTCGATCCGGTCAAGCTGTTCGACGCGCTCCCGGAGGCCGTGCGCGCCAGAACCCTTCCCGTCGCAGAGGGAGCGCGCAAGGCGCTGGCGGCCGCACTCTTCTCGCTCGGCAATAGCTAGGCTCACGATTTCCTCACCTTCGGGTGCCATCGTGCTAGGTTGCAGGTGTTTTCATGCGCATTCTGGTGGTCGAAGACGATGAAGTGATCGCGGAGAGCCTCAAGGAGGCGATCGAAAGCGCCGGTTTTGTGGTGGACGTCGCCCTGGATGGCGAGGCGGGTCTCGACATGGCCGTCGTCGGGCCCTACGCCCTGATCCTGCTGGACCTCATGTTGCCCAAGCGAAACGGCATGGACGTGTGTGCCGCCATCCGGCGCGGCGGCAACCGCGTGCCGATCCTGATGCTGACCGCGCGCGACGCCGTGGAGGACCGCGTCAAAGGTCTGGACTGCGGCGCCGACGATTACCTCCCGAAACCGTTCGATTTCAAGGAGTTGATGGCGCGGGTGAGGGCCCTGCTGCGCCGCGACGCCGTGCACAAAGCGCAGATCGTCCAGGTCGCCGATCTCGTGATCGACTCGGGCGCGCGCAAGGTGACGCGCGGCGGGGAAGAGGTGGCGCTGACGCCGCGCGAATACGAGCTGCTCGAAGCGCTGGCGCGGAACGAGGGGCGCACGTTGACCCGCGAGGTGATCCAAGAACAGGTGTGGGGCGACGACGAAAGCTACTCCAACGTCGTCAGCTTCCACGTGGCGCTGTTGCGGAAGAAGATCGACTCGGGGGATCGCCCCCGCCTCATTCACACCGTCCACGGGGTCGGCTACGTGCTGAAGACGCCGGAGGCCGGAACGTGAAGCCGCTCTCGTTTCGCGTGAAGCTCGCCTTGTGGAACGTCGCGGTGCTGGCCATCGTCCTCGGCGGGTTTGGGTTGACGATCGTCTACGCCGCGCAAGCCCGGTTGGCGGCGTCCGTGGACAACGAGCTTCGCGACCGCGCGCGCCGTTTTCAGCGCGTGCCGCCTGGTGGATTCAACCGATCGCCGCAGGACCCGGGTCGCGGCGGCCCGGATGGTCCGCGACCGCCCCAAGGAGAACCAGGCGGTCCACGCCCGGGTCAACCCGGCGACCAGCCGCAGCCGGGTCCACAGGGCGGCGGCCCCCCGAACGACCCGTTTCGGCCCTTTGGAGTCGCGAGTCCCGGCTTCGATCCGCAGACCGAGCGGATTGCGGCAGTCCGTAGGCCCCGCTTCTTGGAGGAGAGCGGGCGGGGATTGGGGCCCAACGGGTTGGGCCCGTGGGACCTCGGCGCCTTCAAAGCGTCGCTCGCGGGGCGCGAGGCCTTCGTCACCGTGACCGCGGAAGGGCAGCGCATCCGCGTGCTCTCGGTGCCGTGGCCGCGCGAGACCGGCGAGCGCGGAGTGATCCAGATCGGGCGGGAACTCACCGACGTCGAGCAAGGGTGGAGCCGCCACTTGGGGATCTTGGCCACGCTTCTCCCGCTCGCAGTCTTGATCGCGGGGATCGGCGGATGGTTCCTCACGGGTCGGGCGCTGCGCCCCGTGCGCGACGTCACCAAAGCGGCAGCCGAGATCGGTGCCCAGGACCTTTCCAGGCGGCTGGATGTCGAGGGCCGGGACGAACTGGGCGAGCTGGCGTCGACGTTCAACGAAATGATCGCGCGCCTCGAACGCTCGTTCGAGCGGCAGCGGCGGTTCACTGCCGACGCCTCGCACGAGCTGCGCACCCCCCTGACCCGAATCAAGCTCGCCACGAGTTCGGCGCTCGAAGGGGAGCCGAGCGTTGAACGCTACCAACGGGCGCTGAAGGTGTCGGACCAGGCCGCCGATGCGATGTCTCGGCTGGTCCAGCAGCTTCTGCTGCTCGCCAGAGCCGACTCCGGCCGGCTCGAGATGAAGGTTCAGAAGACCGACGTTGCCGACGTGGCGCGGCGCGCGTGGAGCGCCGTGGCGGCGCTTGGCGGGCGCGGGCCCGGTGTGGTGGTCGACGAGTCCGTCCTTGCCCTTGCGGACCCCGACATGCTCCAGCGCGTTTTCGAGAACCTTCTTGAGAACGCGGCGCGCCACACACCCTCGGACGGATCGATCGAGCTGCGCGTGGGTCGTGAGGGAGACTCCGCGGTGGTGCGGGTCCAAGACGACGGCGAGGGCATCGCTCCCGAGCACCTGCCTCGGCTGACCGAGCGTTTCTACCGCGTGGACGATGCGAGGAGCCGAGGGGACGGCGGCTGTGGACTCGGGCTGGCCATTACGCAGGGGCTTGTCGACGCCCACGCGGGAAAGTTGGAGTTCGAAAGCGAGCTGGGCCGCGGGACCGTGGCCACGGTCCGCATCCCCCTTTCCAACTAATTTCGCCGATGGACGCGCCGCTAACGATTTCCTCACCCCGCGATGCGAATCTAGGGTTGTAACCAACACGCGCCGAACGGCGCTCATGGAGGCAACAGATGAACAACAGACAGTGGATTCCGATTTTGGCGACCGTGGCAACGGTGGCGTTGTCGGGTGCCGCCATCGCCCAAGGCGGCTTCGGCGGTGGACAGCGCGGCCAAGGCGGCCAGGGCGGCGGCTTCCAGCGCGGTCCCGGCGGACCGGGTGGGATGCGGGGCGGCCAAGGCGGCCCGGGCATCCTGATGCGCCTCGACGTGCAGAAGGAGCTCAAGCTCACGCAGACGCAGATCGAGAAGATTCAGGCCGAGTTTGGCCGACCCGGCGGTGGCCCCGGAGGCCCCGGCGGAGCGGGCGGCTTCGGCGGTGGACAGCGCGGCCAGGGCGGCCAGGGTGGCGTCGGCGGCGGCCAGCGCGGCCAGGGTGGCCAGGGTGGCGTCGGCGGCGGCCAGCGCGGCCAGGGTGGACCTCCCAACTTCGACCCCGAGGCGATGCGCCAGCGCGCCGAGGAGCAGGACGCGAAGGTCAAGGCGATCCTCAACGACGGACAGTACAAGCGCTACCACGAGTTGGATCTCCAGCTCCAGGGCGCTCGAGCCCTCAATCGCCCGGACGTCGCCGACAAGGTGGGTCTGAGCGAGACGCAGCGGGATCAGATCCGCGAGATCCAGCAGACCGCGATGCAGGGCATGCGGGGTCAGTTCGGCGGCAACGGCCAGCGGCCGGACCCGCAGCAGATGCGGGCGCAGATGGAGAAGATGCAGAAGGAGATCGATGCCAAGATCCTCGCCGTCCTCAACGGGCAGCAGAAGAGCAAGTGGCAGTCGATGCTCGGCAAGGCCTTCAAGTTCGACGACGCCGGCGGCCCGCCCCCGCCCCCGGGTGGCTTTGGCGGACCTCCGCCCCCGCCCCCCGCGTTCTAGACCGCGGACGAGCGCCCGCCCCGAACGGCTCGGGGCGGGCGTTTTCGTTTTTCGTTCTTCGTTTGTCGTTTGTCGGGGGCTTGTGGCGGAACCTAGGAACTTCTTGATGTGTTCCAGTTCTCGAACATGAACACGACGATCTCTTTGGTGGCCCTCGCGGCGGGGCTTGCGATGATTCCCTTCCTCGGGTTGTTCGGGCGCCCGGCCGAAGAGGAGGCGATGGCCTCGCGATTGTCACCTACCGGGTACCGACCCGCCTCGGGGGGCACGACGGAGCTGGCGACGTTCGCCGCCGGGTGATTCTGGGGCGTGGAGGCGGAGTTCCGCCTGATTCCCGGAGTCGTCGCTACGGGTGTGGGCTACACGGGCGGCAACGCCCCCAATCCGACCTACCAACAGGTGTGCGCCGGTGGCACCGGCCACGCGGAGGCTGTTCAGGTGGAGTTCGACCCCTCGGCGATCTCCTACGCGGAGTTATTGGGCCGGTTCTTCGACCAGAACGACCCCACGCGGGGTCGCAGCAGCGCGAAGAGCCAGTACCGCATGGCGGTATTCACCCACGGCGCCGCGCAAGAACAGGCCGTGCGATCGGCGGTGGCTGAGATCGAGAGAAAGGCCGGCCGCGAGGTGGTGGCCTCGATCGAGCCTGCCCGAGAGTTCCACCTCGCCGAGGAGTACCACCAGCGCTACTTCGAAAAGGCCGGGCGCGCGGGTACCTGCAGCTTCTAGCCCCCCGGCCGCAGTTTCACGCAAAGGACGCAGAGTCCGCAAAGGTGGGGGGTCAGCCGCGAGGGCCGAACGTGATCTTCACGGCCGCGCGCTGCTGCGCTTCTGCCGGGATGTGGAGCTTCTTGATGCTGTCCTCGATCTTGGCGATCGCCTCGTCGACCTCCTTCACAGGGGTTGCATCCTCGAAGTACTTGACCAGAAGGCTTTGGCGCTGCGCCTTGAGGTCGAAGAGCGCCGCTTGGACGTCGTCCTCGAGACGCGCCTGCCGGGAGGCCACGGTCGTCTTCCAGCTCTGCTCGGCGACGTTGCCGTTTTGGGCGTGCACCAAGTTCACCAGCTTCTCGACGCCCTCTTCGGGAATGAGGATCAGCATTCCGATGGATGGCGTGTGGGCCGGGTTTCCGTAATCCGCGAACGTGCGGATCTGGCCGCCCAACGGCTTGAGCGAGCGCACGAGCTCCTCCTGGGCCTCTTCGGGGTTCGCCGTGTACACGTTCAGCCGAACCAGTCGAACCTCGGGCTCGCGGAGCGTCACATCGGGGGAGGGTGGGATCAGGGGATCGGTGCCGCTGGGCAGGCCGTTCGCAGGTCCGAGGGTGCCGCTGATCTGCGAGGTGGGCGGAGGAACGGTCGGTGCCGCACCCGGTCCGGAAGGCTGGGTCGTCGGCGATGTGCCCGGAGCGGTCTCGCCTGCCCCGTCGGCCGCGGCTCCGGGGTCCTCCGCCGAGGCGGGATCCACGGGATCGGGGACCACCGCGGGAGGCGCACTCGCCACGGGTGCGGGTTCGCCTGCGGGCAACACGACCTTGGGGGCCTGGTTGCGCATCGCGGCGAAGACCACGACGGAACCCACGACCAAACCTCCCACTCCTGCGAAAAGAGCGATCATGCCCGGCGTCAGTTGCTGGTTGCCTTCCTTCATTCCTGGTCCTTCTTACGAGCGGGGAGGGCTGAGCGGTTCACGCAGCCACCAAGCGGCAGGGACAGGTCCCGCAGAAATGCCGGGGCCGGAGACGGTCAAATCCACGCCGTCTGCGCCGCCTGCCTCGAAGTAGCCGAGTTTGAACGGGTACACGCCCGCTTCGAGATCCACGGCGCCCGACTTCGCTCCGTAGCCGTGAAGGCCATCGTTGTCGACGATCTTGACGCCCGCGAGCCACAGGACGCTTCCATCGTCGCTGCCCAACTGAAACGTATAGGTGCCCGAGGAGGGAATAGAGATATATCCCGTCCATTCAAGACCGAACTTGTCGCGCCCCAGGAACGGCTTCGGGTCGATGTCGGCCACAGGCCTCGGGGTTTCGATGTGAAGGTCGGGCACGCGATCCCACTCCCCTTCCACGTAGCGTAGGTGCAGGCCGGGCTCGAGGCCCGTCCGTGCTCGCGGAACATAACGCGCGCAAGCGACCGACACGATCTCCGAGCGGCGCCCACTCGGCACGAAGGTGGCGGCGCGAACCTGGGTCGTGTCGGCCACCGTGATCGCCTCCGAGTAGTTGGGAGAATCGGGTGTGGGATCGCTTCCATCCAACGTGTACCGTACGGTGGCGCCGGGGGTCGCGGGCGGGGCAAATGTGAGCTTGGCCTGCTTGGCGAAGATCAACGCCGAGTGGCTCGGAGTGGGAGTCGGCACGTCGTAAGCGAGCCGCAGGGCATCCAATCGCTCGAGGAAGCGATCCGAGCGGGCAAGGAACGCGTCGGCGTCGCGATTCGATGCCGGGCTCCAAAGACGCTCGGCCATGCCCAACAGTCTGGGGAAGACCATCGTCTCGACCTTCTCCCACGTGGACATCCACTCGGTCCACACGTTTGCTTGTCCCCCGCGCACGAGCTTGGCCTCTTCGGCGGTCAGAACTTCTGGAACCGGTTCGAACTCGAACGCCTTTCGGGTGCTGATGGACTGGTAGCTGTAATCGAAGTAGCAGTGAGAGGTGGGGGTCATCACCACGGGATGCCCCGACTTCGCGGCCGCGATCCCTCCGTCCACGCCCCTCCAGGACATGACTTGAGCGTTTGGCGCAAGACCACCCTCGAGGATCTCGTCCCACCCCATCATCGTGCGCCCTTTGGCGTTCAGGTACTTCTCCATGCGCTGCAAGAACCAGCTTTGGAGCGCCTCGGGCGTGGCGAGGCGCTCGTCCCGCATGCGCTTCTGGCAGTCGTCGCACCGGTTCCACTGCAGTTTGTTCACCTCGTCCCCGCCGATGTGGATGACCTTGGAAGGGAAGAGCTCCATCACCTCGTCCAGCACACCCTCCAAGAACTCGAACGTGCGTTCCTTGCCGGGGCAGTAGTTGGTTGCGTGGTGCATGCCGGTGGCGATTTTCCACACGTTTTGAGCGAAATACGTGCACGTAACCTCAGGGTACGCCGCCATGACCGGCATGCTGTGGCCCGGCATCTCGATCTCGGGCACGACGGTGATGTTGCGCGCCTTGGCGTAGGCGACGATCTCGCGGACGTCCTCCTGCGTGTAGAAGCCCCCGTAACGTGGGCTCTTGTCCTCGGGCTCGGGAAACTCCAGCTTGCCTTGCGACCAAACCTCGTCCATGGTCTTGCGCCACGCGCCGACGTCGGTCAGTCTGGGGTAGCGCTTGATCTGGAGGCGCCACCCCCCGTCGTCCACCAGGTGCCAGTGGAACACGTTGAGTTTGAGCAGCGCCATGGAGTCCAGGTACTGCTTGATCTCCTCTTTGGGGAAGAAGTGCCGCGACACGTCCAGATGCAGGCCTCTCCACTCGAATCGCGGGGAGTCTTCGATTGCGACCGAGGGAAGTCTCCAACTCTCGGGCTGGCGATCGTCGGGGCGTTCCACCGACGGCGGCAGAAGCTGCCGCAGCGTCTGCGAAGCGTAAAACAGTCCGCCGACCGCGGGGGCTTCGAGCCGGACGTGGGCAGGCGAAACCTCCAGGGCGTAGCCTTCCCGACCAAGGTAGGCGAGGTTGGGCTGAAGGCTGACCGAGATGACTCCGGGTCCCGACGTGGTGGTGTAGGGCAGGCTGTACCCGCTGGCCTTGGCGAGCATCTGGCGAAGAGGCTCGATCACCTTGCGCGCCTCCCCCGTAGCGGCGAAGCGGGTGCCCTCGTCGATGGTGAACGTGCCGAGACCCACGACGACTTTCACCGGCTTGGGAATCAGGGGAGGGAGCACGGTCTGGGCGAGTGGGACGCCGGTTGCGAGGATAGCGGTCAGCGCGAGCATCGATGGTCTCCTGGTGCGAAGCAGTCTAGCGGAAACAGACGCCGTCGCGCCAGACGTCGAGGTGGGCTCAGGCGGTCGCGACGACCCCGAAGGCCTCGGGTGCGCGCTGGACCTGCGAGAATCCGGCTTGCGACAGTCGGCGCATCACGCCGGGGGTCATCTTGGCGCCTTGCCCGCTGTTGGGATCGCCCACGTAGTGGAACAGGCGGCCCTTGCGGCGCAACACGCGGCGCAACTGTTCGTAGAAGGCGAGCGAGTAGAGGTCGCCCCCCAAGGCGATGGTGGGCGGATCGTGGATGATCGCGCTCCACTCGTTGGCCGGCATCGCCTCGATTTCGGTTGCCGCATCGGCTACGCGGAGTTCGATCACGGGACTTTCGAAGAGCGCGCGCGACCAGGGATTCCAGCGGGCGATCTCCACCGCCGCAGGATCGATCTCGAGCGTGAGAACGTATTCTGCGGTCTTGGCTGCCTCGATCGCCGTGTAGCCCAATCCCATGGCGGTGTCGAGCACGCGCCCCCGGGGCGTTCCCAAGGCCTTCACTTTGGCCCGGGTGTCGGACATCGGGTCGCACGCTTTGATGCGATGCATGGGGATGCCGCTGACGAGCACCGTGGGCGCGGTCTCCGTTGGGCAGAGGGAACGAAGCCAACGCGTCTCCTCGCTGAACACCTGCACCGGCCGCCACTCCCCGTCGATGCTGGCGAAGACCTTGCGCGGCTCCTTGGCAATCTCCTCGAGGTCGGTCCACGAGGCGGACAGGCCCTCCGCCGAGACTCCCTCGGCGCCGAGGGAGACGCGCGTTTGCGAACAGCCCAGATCGAGAGAGGCGGTCGTTCCGCTCTTGCCCTCCCGTCGAGCGGCGAGCAGGACCGCCGCGGTACGGGCCTCGAGAAGCGGTTCGCGAATCGGTGTCATCGCGCCTCCCGTTGGGAACGCCAGCAACCCACGCGGCTCCCGCCTGCCGCAGCGGCGCTGGGCGAGGCGGCACTTCTGGACGTCATATCCTCCATTGTCCCCGGTTTGCCTCGGGCGAGAACACGCGGTTCCGGCGATCGGGATTTCAACGCCTTTCTTACACCCGTCGGCCCCGCGAACCATTACAATGAATTCAGGCCATTGGGCGGGCTGGTTCTTCCGATCCTCTTCCCCGACACCGATCCTTTCCGCCCTGGCCACCCCCTTGGCTCTCTCGGACGATCGTCGTACGATGGAAGCGTGAAGTGCACCCGCAGGGAGTTCTTGCAGGCCTCGGCCGCGATGGCGATTGCTCCCAAACTCGTGCCTGGGGCGAAACCCGTCCGCTTCGGCGTGATCGCCGACCTGCACCATGGTTTGCAACCCGACGCGGAGAGGCGTCTGGACGCGTTCCTCGCCGCGGTCGAGTCGCAGAAGCCCGAGTTCCTCGTGCAGATGGGTGACTTCTGCCACCCGACACCCGCGGGCCGAGCCCTGGTGAAGCGCTGGGAGCAGTTCTCGGGGCCCCTCCACCACGTGCTCGGCAACCACGACATGGACCTCGGCGCGAAGCGGGAGATCATGGACGTGTGGGGCATGACGGAGCCCTACTACGCCTTGGACGCGGGGGCGTTCCGGCTCCTCGTGCTCGACTGCAACTTCATCCTCAAAGGCGGGAAGCATGTGGACTACGACCACGGCAACTACTACATCGAGTCCTCGCTCCGCGATCGGGTCAGTCCCGAGCAGATCGAGTGGCTTCGTGGCGAGTTGGCCAAGCCCGGGAAGCCCGCGGTGATCCTCTCGCACCAATCGCTGGACGAGGTGTGGACCGGCTACACCGTGCCGAACCGGCTCGAGGTGCGCCGGGTGATCGACGAGGCCAACGCGCGAGCCCCCGGCTCCGTGGTGGCGTGCCTGTGCGGCCACCACCACCTGGACGAGGCGAGCGTGATCAACGGAGTGCACTACGTCCACATCAACAGCGCGTCGTACTTCTGGGCCGGAGACGGGTTTGGGAGCGAGGGTGCGCGCGCCGTGTACCACGACCCCTTGTTCGCGTTCGTGACGCTGGACCCGGCCGGCAGTCTGCGCATCGAGGGTCGGAGAAGCATGTTCGAGAAGCCCGATCCCGCGGCGACGGGCTACCCGAACGCCGCGCGTCTGCACGCCCGCATCTCCGATCGCGTGCTTCGGTTTGCCCCGTCGCCCGCGGTCGCATTCGATAAGGTTGTGTCAAGACGCTGAGAGCGCGTGTAATCTGGCTCCATGCGTTGTGGTCGAAATCTCCCTGTTTCGCTTCTGCTCGGGGTCCTCGCCGTACCTTGCCTGGCGCAGCAATCCGCCCAGCTGCCGACGGGCAAGCTGATCACGCCTGCGGGCCTGCACACGCCCGTCGGGAGCTACCCGCTGAACATGGCGCTCAGTCCCGACGGGAAATTCCTCGTGGTCACCACCGCCGGGTACCGCGAGTTCTTGAGCGTGATTCGGGTTGCAGACGGGAAGTTGGTTTCGCAGTTGGACTTCAACGCGCGGCCCCAGGGGCAGTTGCGGGATGGGCTGTATTACGGACTGGCGTTCGTCGCGGAGCTAGACGTTCGTTGGGAAGGGGACTACCTGGCGGAGAGTTCGACGCCCGTCCTGTACGCGTCGCGCGGGGCGCAGGACCGGATTTCGCGCTTTGTGTTGTCCAAAAACGGGAAACTCAGCCCCGATGGGCCGGATCTGACTGTTCCGCGGTGGGGAGAGGGCAAGATTCCCAACCATCCGGCGGGCTTGGCGGTCCTCGATGAGCGGCAGTTTGGCGACAACACCCTGTTCGTCGTCAACAACCAGACGTCTCATGAAACGGATTACCGCGCTTCCTTGAGCCTCTTCGATTTGAGGAACAGCACCCACCAAGGCCGCATCCCCCTGCCGGGATTCCCCATGGCCGTCGCGGCGGTTACCCAGGGACCGCGTGCGGGCAAGCGCGTGTACGTGACCAGCGAGCGCGACGGCGTGGTGTCGGTGATCGATCCTTCGGACATGCGCCTGCTCAAGAACGTGCCCACCGGGGCCGCCCCAGTCGGGCTCGCCCTGAGCCCGAACCAGGACGTGCTCTACGTCGCCAACTCGGGCAGCGACACGGTGAGCTTCCTCTCCACAGCGAGCAGCGGCATCCTGGCCACGGTGCTGCTCCGGCCGGACGACGTGCGCGGCGTGCCCGGGGCCACGCCCACAGGACTCGGCCTGTCGCCCGACGGCAAGACACTCTATGTGACGCTGGCCGACCTGAACGCGATCGCCGTCGTGGACACGGTGCACAGGCGCCTGAAGGGGTACATCCCGACGGGCTGGCTCCCCACGAGCGTCGTCGCAGCCCCCGACGGGAAGCACCTGTTCGTCGCGAGCGCGAAGGGCATTCAGGTGCGGAACCCCAACAACAAGCCGGTCGGCACGTGGGGGCAGTACATCCAAGACATCCTCGAGGGCACCGTGTCGCGGGTGGCCGTTCCCTCGGAGGCGCGGCTGAAGAGCTGGTCGAAGCAGGTGGTGGTCAACAACTGGATCCGCCCCGGCATCTCGGGCTCGACGCTCAAGGGGTTTGCCAACCCGGGCATCCAGCACGTGATCTACATCGTGAAGGAGAACCGCACGTACGACAACGTATTCGGCGATTTGCCTGGTGGGGACCCTTCCATCTGTCTGTTCCCGCGCCCGGTGACCCCGAATCAGCACGCCCTGGCGGAGCGGTTTGCGCTGCTGGACAACTTCTACTGTCCCGCCGAGGTCTCGCAGGACGGTTGGTTGTGGAGCACCGCCGGGATGGTCTCGGCGTACGCCTCGCGCAACACGCCGTACAACTACAGCGGACGGGGTCGCTCCTACGACACCGAGGGCTCCAACAACGGCGTGCCGGTGGACATGATCGGGATCTCCGACGTCGCCCGCCCGTCGGGCGGCTACCTTTGGGACAAGGCGCTGCAGCACGGCGTTTCGTTCCGCAACTACGGGTTCTTCCTCCAGTCGAACGACCCTG
This sequence comes from Fimbriimonadaceae bacterium, assembly GCA_023957775.1. NCBI lineage: Bacteria > Bacillati > Armatimonadota > Fimbriimonadia > Fimbriimonadales > Fimbriimonadaceae > Fimbriimonadaceae bacterium. The sequence goes on from JAMLGR010000006.1 coordinate 205,378, forward strand.
CGGACAAGCGGAACGACGTGCTCAAGGACGTCAAGGACAACACGCCCACCAAGCGCGCGCTGGTCGGCCGAAGCGACGACGACTTCCGCCATTACGACCTCTCGTATCCCGACAGCGAGGCGTGGATCAAACACGGGGTCTCCGCGCCGAAGCAGTTGAAGTCGTTCGGCAGCAAGCGCTCGCCGAGCCGGTTCTCGGAGTGGAAGACCGAGTTCGACGGGTTCGTGAAGGCGGGCGAGATGCCGTCCCTTCAACTCGTGCGGTTCTGCGTGAACCACACGGCGGGCACGTCGCCGGGCATGTTCTCGCCGCGCGCCATGGTCGCGGACAACGACTACGCGGTGGGGCAGCTCGTGGAAGCCGTGTCGAAGAGCCCCTTCTGGAAGAGCACGCTGATCATCGTTCTGGAAGACGACGCCCAAGCGGGCTACGACCACATCGACGCGCACCGCTCGATCGTGCAGGTGATCAGCCCCTACGTGCCGCGCGCGACGGTGGACCACCGGTTCTACAACACTGACAGCGCGCTGCGGACCATCGGGTTGGTGCTGGGCATGACGCCCCTGAACCAGTACGACGCCGCGGCCTCGCCGTTCGGATTCCTGGCCGCGGACGCCGGCAACTCCGAGCCCTACGAGGCGATCCTTCCCGCCAAGGAGATCGTAGGCGAGGTCAATCCTTCGAACGCTTACCGCGCGAAGGACAGCGCCCGCATGATCAACCTGTACGCGGAGGAGTCGTTGCCGGACGAGGAGTTGAACGACGTGCTTTGGGGCGCGATCAAGGGCGCGAAGACGCCCAGGCCCAAAGTGCGCCGCGGGTTGCAGATCGGCCCGAAGGTCTTGAAGGACGACTAGGACTTTCGCCTTGCATTTCCTGACCAATTGGTCAATAATCTGACCGTGCGGTCAAGAAAAACGCGAGATCCGGAGGGCGCCCGCAACGCGATCCTCGACGCGGCGATGGCTCGCTTTGGCGAGTTCGGGTTCGAAGGCACCTCCTTGGAGGCCGTCGCGAGCGACTCGGGGCTGGCCAAGAGCCTCGTCCTGTATCACTTCCAGTCCAAGCGCGGCTTGTGGGACGCGGTGCTCGACAAGCGGGTCCGTCCCCTGATGGCGGTGGTCGACCGGTTCTTCGAGGAGGCGGAAGGCTTGGATCTGGAGGACATCGTGCGGGCGCGATTCGAGCTGATGCGCAAGAACCCCCAGCTTCAGCGTCTGCTGGCCTGGATGAGCTTGGACGCGGGCGAGATGGACCCGAACATTCGGGAGCGCGTTCGGCGCCTTCGCGCCAGGATGAGCCAGCCCGGATCCGGACTGCCGCCGGGTGTCGATCCGGCCATGTTCCTCATCGTCCTGCTGTCGGCGATGGACGGGTTCTTCCGGTTCCGCTCGGTGTACGCGGAGATCGGCGGCATGGAAGTGATGGGAGCGGCCGCCGAGAAACAGTTTCTGGAGACCCTGGCCTCAATGGCCTTCCCTTGTAAGGAGTCGAGTCGATGAAAGTCCGTAGGTTCATGCCTTTGTTCGTCATCTTGGTCCTGGTGGTCGCGGGCATCGCGGTCGATCGCGTTCGCGATGCCAAACGCAGCGAACTCTCGGGCATTTTCGAGGCGCAGCCCGCGAAGCTGTCCAGCCGGGTGGGCGGGCGCGTCGCGAAGATCTTGGTCCGCGAGGGTGACGCGGTGAAGAAGGGACAGGTCCTGGTGCGGTTGGAGGCGACGCCGACCGAGCAGGACGCGAACGCGGCACGCGCGTTGGCCGACCAAGCGCGGCTCAAGAGTCTCGAGGTCGAGATCGGGCCGCGGGCGGAGGAGATTGCCCGCCAGAGTGCCGTGGTCGCCGAATTGGAAGCAGGTCTCGCCGCCCTGCGAAAGGGCTCTCGGCCCGAGGAGATCGCTATCGGTCGCCAGCAGCTCGCGCAGGCCGAGGCGGCCCTGGCACTGGCCGTCGCGGGGCCTCGCCCGGAGGACCGAGCCGCCGCGGAGGCCATGGAGCGCCAGGCGAACGCTCGATACCGCGCCGCGCAACGCGGCCCGACCACCGAGGAGCGGCGCCAGGCCGAGGCGCGGCTCGCCTCCGCCCAAGCCGCGGCCGCCCAGGCTCGGCGAGATGCGGAACGTGCGCGGGCGTTGTTCGAGGACGGGGCGGTGCCCAAGGCCGCAGCCGAGGCGGCGGCGACCGCCGCGGCCACCGCCCGTGCGCGGGAGGCCGAAGCCGAACAGGTGCTGGCGGGTGTCCGACGAGGGACCCCGCCCGAGGAGCTCGAGGCGGCGCGCCAGGCCTACGAAGCCGCGCGTTCCCAGGCCGACGCGGTTCGGGCGGGGACGCGCAGGGAGGACATCGCGCGGCTGCGGGCGGCGCGCGATGCGGCGAGGCAGAGCCTGGATCTCTTGATTGAGGGGCCTCGGCGCGAGGACGTGCTGGCGGCCGAGGCGCGTTTGCGACAGGCGCAAGCCGTGCTTGACGAGCTCTTGAAGGGGGCGACGCCCGAGCAACGCGGCCAGGCGGCAGCCGGCGCGGCGGCCTCGGAGGCCCAGCTCGGCAAGGCCGAAGACCTTGTCGACGAAGGGGCGATCGTCGCCCCGGCCGACGGAATCGTGGAGAGTGTCCTCGTTGCAGACGGGGATCTGGTTCCTCCAGGCGGGCCCGTGATCCAGTTTGCGGATCCGTCGGACATCTGGCTTCGGGTGTGTCTACCCGAGTCTCAGTTGTCGAAGGTCCAAGTTGGCGATACGGCCGAGCTGAAGGTCGATGGTCTTTCCGATTTAGTTCCAGCCGTCGTCGAGCGAATCGCCACCCAGGGCGAGTTCACGCCGGCGAACCTGCAGACGCCGGAAGAGCGTGGGAAGCAGGTTTTTGCCGTGCGCCTCCGTCTGGCGCGGGTGGAATCGAAGATTCGGGCCGGAATGGCGGCGACCGTCAAGCGTGTCGGGGGATGGCAGTGAGCGCAATCGTCGCCGAGGATCTCACCAAGCGCTTCGGCTCCGTCACCGCGGTCGAATCGATGAGCCTCACGGTGGAGAAGGGCACGATCTTCGGCTTCTTGGGGCCGAACGGCAGCGGCAAGAGCACCTTCATCCGGATGCTCTGCGGCCTCTTGGCGCCCACCGACGGCACCGCGACCGTGAACGGGTACGACGTGGTGCGCGAGAGCGAGTCCGTGAAGCGTTCGATCGGCTATATGAGCCAGTCGTTTGCGCTGTACGGAGACCTGACCGTCGAGGAGAATCTCACGTTTTTCGGCGGCGTGTACGGGCTGCGCGGAGCGCACCTGAAGGAGCGCATGGAGACCGTCGTCGAGTTGGTGGGGATCCGACCGTACTTCGAGCGGCGGGCGGGCCAACTATCCGGTGGTTGGAAACAACGCCTCGCCCTGGCCGCCGCCTTGATCCACGAACCCGAGATCGTGTTCCTCGACGAGCCGACCGCGGGGATCGACCCGGTGGCGCGGCGGGACCTCTGGGACCTTTTGTTTCAACTTGCCGGGGAAGGCAAGACCCTGTTCGTCACGACGCACTACATGGATGAGGCCGAGCGGTGCAACGACATCGCGTACATCTATCTTTCGAAGCTGATGGTGCGGGGCACCCCTTCGGACCTCAAGGCGCTTCCGGAGGTGTCACCCGAGGGAACGCGCCGAATCGCCGTTCTGAGCGCGAGCCCGGCGCAGGCGCTCATGACTCTGAGGAAGCAGCCGTTCACGGTGGACGCGACGCTGGTCGAGGCCGAGGTCCACCTTCTGGTAGACGCCGCGACGCGGGATCGCGACGTGGTGGAAGCGATGCGCGATGCGGGCCTCCCCGAGCCGCCGATCCGCGAGATCGAGCCGTCCCTGGAGGATGTCTTCGTGACGCTGACGCGAAGGATGGCCAAGCCGTGAACGGGCTCTGGGCCGTCGCCCGCAAGGAGCTGGCGCATCTGATGCGCGACCGCGCGAGCCTCATCCTCGCGCTGGCGATTCCCATCTTCCAGGTGTGCATGTACGGCTACGCGATCGACTTCGACGTGCGGCACATCCCCACGGCGGTCGTGGACTTCGACCGAAGCCGCGAGAGCCGGGAGTACCTGGCCAAGCTACACGCGACCCAGTACTTGGATCTCAACTTCACGGTCCCCACGGCCGAAGAGGCGGCGCGGTTGGTGCGTGCCAACACGGCCCGCGTGGCGGTGATCATCCCACCGGATTTCAGCCGGACGCTGTTGGCGGGCGGCCACCCTCAGGTGGGCGTGTTGCTCGACGGCTCGGACAGCCAGGTTGCCACGCGGGCGCGAACGGCGTTCATTGCGGCGCCGGGGCCGCCGTCACCGGGCCAGGTGGATGCGCGCGTCGATGTGCTCTTCAACCCGAACATGAGCACCGCGGTGTTCATGATTCCGGGCCTGGTGGGGCTCATTCTCCAGATCGTGCTCAGCTCGCTCACGTCCAACAGCATCGTGCGGGAGCGCGACCAGGGCTCGCTCGAGCAGCTCATGGTCACTCCGGTCGGCAAATACGGCCTGATGTTGGGCAAGCTCGCGCCGTTCTTCGTGTTGGGGCTGTTGGAGATGAGCGGGATCATCTACCTTGGGGCGTTGCTGTTCGACGTCCACGTGGCGGGGAATATGATTCTGCTGTTCGTGCTTTCGCTCCCGTTCATCGTCGCGTCGCTGGCGATCGGGCTGCTGATCAGCACGATTGCGCGCACGCAGGCGCAGGCGTTGCAGATGTCGACTCTGATCTTCATGCCCTCGATCCTGATGTCCGGCTTCATCTTCCCGCGCGACACGATGCCCGGCTTGCTCCGGATCATCTCGAACGCCCTGCCGCTGACGCACCAGTTGGAGATCCTGCGGGGTGTGGAGGTGCGGGCCGCGGGCTACGGGGAGCTCTGGGGCAGTTTTGTGGCGACGTCGGTGATTGCGGTGGCTCTTCTCGTGGTGGCCACCTCCAAGTTCCAAAAGAGCGTCGGCTGATCTGGAGTGCGCCGATCCATGGGCGCAGAAAGGTTGCGCAGAAGGTGCCACGCCCGCTAGACGGGCGTGCCGAAACCCCCCAAAAGGGAATGCGTTCTCGTGCGGCGAACAGTTCCTCGTGAACACTCGCCTCCTCGCCGCTCTCCTTGCCTGCACCGGTGTCGCCGCTGTCCGGGCACAGTCTCTGCCCGCCAACGCCTACGCAGGCCTGGAGTGGCGCTGCATCGGTCCGTTCCGAGGCGGCCGCACCGTGGGCGCGACCGGTGTGCCAGGGCATCCCAGCACGTTCCTCGTGGGCGTGAACAACGGGGGCGTGTGGAAGACCGATGATTACGGACTCACATGGAATCCCATCTTCGACGACCAACCCACGGGCTCGATCGGCACTGTGGCGGTGGCGCCCTCCGACGCGAACCGGATCTACGTGGGAAGCGGGGAAGGGCTGCAGCGGCCGGACCTTTCGGTGGGCGACGGGGTGTACCGCTCCGACGACGGCGGCGAGACGTGGAAGCACATGGGCCTGCGCGACGGGCTTCAGATTCCGGCGATCGTGGTGAACCCCAAGGACAAGGACGAGTTGTTCGTCGGAGTGCTGGGTCACCCGTACGGCCCGAACACCGAGCGCGGAGTCTTTCGTTCGACGAACGGCGGGCAGTCGTGGTCCAAGGTGCTCTACATCGACGAGAACACCGGCGCCGCCACGTTGGCGATGCACCCCACCAACCCGAAAATCGTGTACGCGGACCTCTGGTCGGCGAGGCAGGGACCCTGGGAGAACGGAGCGTGGCAGGGGCCCGGGAGCGGGTTGTATGTGACCGCCGACAGCGGCGCCCACTGGCGCAAGCTCACGAAGGGGCTGCCGACGTTCGCCGAAGGTCTGGGTCGCATCGGCGTGGCCATCGCGCCCAGCAAGCCCTCGCGCATGTATGCGATGGTCGATGCGGCTCGCCTCGGCGGCGTCTACCGCTCGGACGATGCGGGCGAGAGTTGGCGGCGGGTGAGCGATCAGCAGCGGTTGTGGGGGCGCGGCGACGACTTCGCCGAGGTGAAGGTCGATCCCAAGAACCCGGATCGCATCTACGTTGCGAACACCTCGCTCTACCGGAGCGAGGACGCGGGCGAGACGTGGACGTGCATCAAGGGCTCGCCGGGCGGGGACGACTACCACACGGTTTGGATCGATCCGGATCGTCCCGAGGTGATCCTCACCGCCGCCGACCAGGGCGCGGCGATCTCCGTCAACGACGGCCGCACGTGGAGCAGTTGGTACAACCAGCCGACCGCGCAGTTCTACCACGTGGCGACGGACAACGCTTTCCCCTACCGCGTGTACGGGGGACAGCAGGAGAGCGGCTCGGCCGGCGTGTTGAGCCGCGGCCCGGACGGGCAGATCACGTTCCGGGATTGGCACCCTGTGGGAGCCGACGAGTACGCCTACGTCGCGCCCGATCCCCTCGATCCCAACCTCATCTACGGAGGGAAGGTCACCCGTTACGACCATCGCACAGGGCGCGCCGAGAACGTGGGTCCGAACTGGCGTGGGGAGGGGCACCGCGCGTTGCGAACGATGCCGCTGCTCTTCTCGCCGGTGGATCGCAAGACGCTGTACTTCGCCACCGAAGTCTTGTACAAGACCGACGATGCGGCGAAGACGTGGCAAGTGATCAGCCCCGATCTTTCGCGTCCGCAACCCGCAGTGCCGGCGAGCGTCGGCGTGTTCGCCACGCAGGATCTTGCGACGATGCGGCGAAGGGGCGTGATCTACGCGGTGGCGCCCTCGAACAAGACCGTGGACACGATCTGGGCGGGAACGGACGACGGGCTGATCCACCTCACGCGCGACGGCGGGAAGAGCTGGAAGGACGTCACGCCACCCGAACTCACGCCTTGGAGCAAGGTGTCGCAGCTTGATGCCGGCCACTTCGACGACGACACGGTGTACGCGGCCATCAATCGGATCCGGGTGGACGATCTGAAGCCCTGGATCTACCGCACGCACGATGGCGGCAAGACCTGGAAGCGCATCACCTCGGGCTTGCCGGACAACGAGCCGGTGAACACGGTGCGCGAAGATCCCGTCGCGCGGGGGCTGCTGTACTGCGGAACGGAGCGGGCGGTCTACTTCTCGCTCGACGACGGCGACCACTGGAACCTCCTGCGCCAGAACATGCCCGCGACGTCGATTCGGGACCTGGTGGTGAAGGACGCCGATCTCGTCGTGGGGACGCACGGTCGTTCGTTCTGGATCCTGGACGACGTTTCGCCTCTGCGACAGATGGCGGTTTCGACCCCCCCGGTGACGAACCAAGACCTCTACCTCTTTGCCCCGCAGCCGTCCTACCGGCTGGTGTGGAACCAGAACACCGACACGCCGCTGCCTCCGGAGGAGCCGGCGGGCAAGAACCCGCCCGACGGGGCCATTCTCTACTACTGGCTGCGCGGCCCGGTCGCGAGCCCCGTAACGATCGAGATCGTGGATGGCGACGGCAAGGTCGTCCGCAGGTACTCGAGCGACGACAAGCCTGTGCCGATCGACCCCGACGCGATCACGGTGATGACGCTCTGGGCGCGCCCGCCCGAGCGGGTGAGCGCGGAGCCGGGCTTGCACCGCCTGGTGTGGGACCAGTACTCCCAACCGCCCGGCGGCGGTCCCCGCCTCCCGATGACCGCAGTGAAAGGCGACACCCCCGTGGGCCCGCGCGGCGAGTGGATGCCCGCCGGAACCTACACGGTGCGGCTGAAGGCCGGAGGTGCCACCCGGGAGCAGAAACTGGAGCTCAAACCCGACCCAAGATAATCTGGGAGTGCCCGAGCTCGCGCGAGTCTGGGAGTGCGCGAGCAAGCTCGAATCTGGGAGTGCGCGCGCTTGCGCGCCGCCCTGAACCCGAGCGACTTGTCGCGAGTCTCGAGCCGCCGAGCAAGCTCGGCTGAGAAAAGGCGACGAGCAAGCTCGCGCACTCCCAGGCTATTCCGACAGGAACGGGTAGCGGTAGTCCACCGGCGGTTCGAAGGTCTCCTTGATCGTCCGGGCGCTCAGCCACCGGTAGAGGTTGAGCTGGGAGCCGGCCTTGTCGTTCGTGCCGCTGGCCCTTGCGCCTCCGAACGGCTGCTGGCCGACCACGGCCCCCGTCGGCTTGTCGTTGATGTAGAAGTTCCCGGCGGCGTGGCGAAGCATCCGCGTCGCCGTCTCGATCGCGCCCCGGTCGGTGGCGATCACCGCGCCGGTGAGCGCGTAGGGCGACGTGCCGTCGACGAGAGCGAGCGCCTCTTCCCACTTGTCCGCGTCGTACGTGTAGATCGTCAGCACCGGGCCGAAGATCTCCTCGCACATCGTCTTGACCTTGGGCTGTTTGGCCTCGATGACCGTGGGTTCGATGAAGTAGCCCTTCGACTTGTCATAGCCGCCTCCAATCAGGATCTCGCTGTCGGGGTCGTTCTTCGCGCTTTCGATGTACTTCGCAATCGAATCGAATGCCTTTTCGTCAATGACTGCATTGACAAAGTTGGAGAAATCCTCGACCGTGCCCATCTTGAAGGACCGAATCCCGGCCAGCAGCTTCTCTTTGATCTCGCCCGCAAGGTTGCTCGGCAGGTACGCCCGCGAAGCCGCCGAGCACTTCTGCCCCTGGAACTCGAACGCACCGCGCAGCAGGGCTGTCACCACCACGTCGGGATCCGCGCTCTTGTGGGCGATCACGAAGTCCTTGCCGCCCGTTTCACCCACAATTCGCGGGTAGGAGTTGTACTTTTCGATGTTCGCGCCGATCGTCCGCCACATCGTTTGGAAGACTCCCGTGGAGCCGGTGAAGTGGACGCCTGCGAAGGCGGGGTGGTTGAGGCACACGTCGCCGATCGTCGGACCGTCCACGAACACGAGATTGATGACACCGTCGGGGAGACCGGCCTCCTGCATCACCCGCATGAACATTTGGGCGCTGTAGATCGCCGAGTTCGCAGGTTTCCACACCACGACGTTGCCGCACATGGCGGCCGAGGTGGGCAGGTTCCCCGCGATCGCGGTGAAGTTGAAGGGGGTGACGGCGAGAACGAACCCCTCGAGGGCCCGATACTCCATGCGGTTGTGCACTCCGGGCGAGCTTGCGGGCTGCTGGCGGTAGATCTCGTCCAGGAAATGGACGTTGAACCGCAGGAAGTCGATGATCTCGCACGCCGAGTCGATTTCGGCTTGGAACGCGTTCTTGCTTTGGCCGAGCATCGTGGTGGCGTTCATGTACGGGCGGTACTTGCCCGCGATGAGGTCCGCGGCCTTGAGGAAGATCGCCGCGCGACTCTCCCAGTCCATCTCGGCCCATGCGGGAGCGGCGGCCAGGGCCGCGTCGATCGCCTGTTGCGCGTGCGACCGGTCGCCGGCGTGGTAGTGGCCGAGGGTGTGCGCGATCTCGTGCGGCGGGTGGAGGGCCTTGGTGTTGCCGCTCCGGACGGCTTGGCCGCCGATGGTCATCGGGATGTCCGCCTGCTGGCCCTTCAGCTCGGCGAGGACCTCCTTGAGCCGCGCCCGTTCGGGGGTTCCTGGCCCGTAGGAGAGCACGGGTTCGTTTCGCGGTGCGGGGTAAGCAAACGTTCCGATCTTCATCGGGGAGAGTTTACCGGGACCCTCTTGGGGTCGGGCTGGGGCCTCCGGCGTCTCCTCGTGCCGGGCCGCGGGGTAATCTGTTGGCAGGTTCGGTGAATTTCCGACGCCTGAAGCGTCTCTTGGATTGGGTCCGTCGAAGATGACCAACCCGAGACGACCCAAGAAATTTATGGCCACACCGATCGATTCCACCCGGCACGAGACTGCCGAACCCGTTGTTCCGAGCCAAGAAGCCGTGATCGAGGACCCGATGGGCCACGAGGGCGAGCACGCGAAAATGCCCTACGGCGTGTTCTTCCTCGCGACAGGCGCCCAGTTGGCTTTGGCGTTTGTGGTGTTCTACTTCGTCGCCCCCGACATGCTCCGTTCCGAACTTGCGAACCCTTGGATGATCGTGCTCTGCACGTTTCTGCTCGGGATTCCGCTGAGCCTGTTCGAATATCTGTACCACCGCTATCTGCTCCACTCGGCGGTGCTGCCGTTCATCGGATCGATGATGCGCGCGCACGTGACGCACCACGGCCTCACGAACGTGAAGGCGTCCGTCAAGGCCAAGGAGCCGGAGGCGCTGGCAGCCGTTCGCAGCGAGTACGCGATCGAAGAGAAGCACCAGGAGGAGTCGATGATGTTCCCCCTGTATTCGATCTCGATCTTCTACGGCGTGTTCCTGATCCTGCTTGGCCTGCCGTTCAAGCTGCTGTTCCCGAGCGCGCCGATCCTGGTTTCCACCATCGCGTGCGCGACGATCTGCTACTCGGCGTACGAGATCTGGCATGCGATCCTGCACCTTCCGTTCCACAAGGTGTGGATGCCCCTGATGCAGCGGCCCGCCACGGCCAAACTCACGCGGTACATCTACGGGTTCCACCTCATGCACCACTGGCGGCCGACCGCGAACCTCGCCGTGGTGGGGTTCTGGGGCGTGGCGCTTTGGGATCACCTGTTCCGCACGCACAAGCGGCCGGACCGGATGCCCCTGGACAAGCATTTTGTGAACTACTACGACGGAAGCCTTCCCAAGCCGCGCTGGCCGATCACGGTGCTGGACAAGTGGCAGGGCGGCATGATGCGCTGGTCCCGCAAGACGGAGGCCTTCTTCGCTAGGATCTTCCTTCGCCGCCACCGCGCATAACGTGGGAGTGCGCGCGCTCGCGCGCCGCCCTGAACCCGAGCGGCTTGCCGCGAGTTCCGAAGCGCCGGGCGAGCCCGGCGGAGCCAAGGCGACGAGCAAGCTCGCGCACTCCCAGACTGGCCGCCACCGTAACGTGGGAGTGCGCGCGCTTGCGCGCCGCCCTGAACCCGAGCGGCTTGCCGCGAGTTCCGAGGCGCCGGGCGAGCCCGGCGGATGCAAGGCGACGAGCAAGCTCGCGCACTCCCAGGCCGGCCGCCACCGTAACGTGGGAGTGCGCGCGCTTGCGCGCCGCCCTGAACCCGAGCGGCTTGCCGCGAGTTCCGAAGCGCCGGGCGAGCCCGGCGGATGCAAGGCGACGAGCAAGCTCGCGCACTCCCAGGCCGGCCGCCACCGTGCACTCCCAGGCTACGTGACCTCTACGACCACGGACTTGTAGGCGGGGGTCCTCGACACGGGGTCGGCGCGTCTGGGGACCAGGACGTTGGCCTCGGGGAAGTACATGGCGGCGCACCCGCGGGCGATGGGGAAGGGTCTCGCGACGGCGCGCAGGGTTCCCGCTTCGCTGCGCACCTCCACCGTCTGGTCGGGCTTGAGTCCCAGCCGCGCCAGGTCCTCGGGGTGGATGAGGATCACGTCCCGACGGTCCTGGCCGCGGTAGAGGTCCGTCTCCTCGTACACCACGGTGTTGAACTGGCCCTCCGTGCGGACGGTCATCAGCCTGAGTTGGCGTTCGCCCAGCGGCGTCGCCTCGGGAACAGGGAAGTCCGTGAACCGGGCCCGGCCCGACCCGGTCCGGAACGTGGGCTCGTGCAGAACGCGGCCGGGAATGTGGAACTCGCGTTTGGTCGTCCCGATGTCGGCGACCGGCTCGAACTCGGGCACGAGGCGGGCGATGAGGCGCCGGATCGCGTTGTGGTCGGCGAGTTCAGCCCAATCGAGCACCGCGGCCGCACCTGCGAACGCCCGCCGCCCCATCTCCGCCAGCACCTGCACCTCGCCTCGAGGACCTTCCAGCCGCGCGGGGCCCCCATCCGAGAGCCGCACGTAGTTGAACATCGACTCCTGCGTGGTGCTCTGCTCCTCCTCGTCGCGCGCCCGCACCGGGAGGATCACCGTGGTCTGACCACGGCCCCTCACGTGGCCCGTGTTGAGGGTCGTGCTGAGGTGGACCAGGGTGTCCACCCGTCCAAGCGCCTCGGAGGCGAACGACGCGTCGGGGTTCGCGCCAAACAGGTTGCCCCCGAGGCAGACGCCGACCTGCATCTCCCTCCGGCTCGCCGCCTCCATCGTCGCCAAGGTGTCGTAACCCTCGAAAGAGGGCACCGTCAACCCCAGTTCGCCGAGCCGCTCGGCGGCCTGGGCGCGGATCTGGGGCGTGACGCCGATCGAGCCCAGACCCTGCACGTTCGAGTGGCCGCGGATCGGCATCAATCCGGCTCCGGGCTTGCCGACCATCCCGCGCATCAGCGCAAGGTTGGCGATCCAGCGCACGTTCTCCACGCCGTGAAGGTGGTGGGTGATGCCCATGCTCCACGAGAACACCGTGCTCTTCGATGCCCCGTAGAGGTCCGCCACAGCGTCGATCTCGGTGCGGGAGACGCCGGAGTCCCGCTCCACGGCCTCCCAGGACGTGTCCTCCACCCGTTGTCGGAACGCCTCCCAGCCCTCGGTGTGGTTATCCACGAACGCCCGATCGACGGCGCCGCTTTCCAGCAGCCGTTTGGCGATTCCCAACAGCAGGGCGATGTCCCCCCCGATCGTGGGTTGCACGTAGAGCGACGCGATCTCCGAACCGAACAGAAGGCTTGTCGCGCTCGACGGGACGTTGAACCGCTCGAGCCCCACCTCGCGCAGCGGATTGACCACCACCACGTGGCCGCCGCGGCGGCGAAGGCGCATCAGCTCGCTCATGAGCCGGGGATGGTTCGACGCGGGATTGCCGCCGATCAGGAAGAGCAGATCGCAACGCTCGAGGTCTTCGAGCGCGACGGTGGAGGTGCCGGTGCCGATGGACGCCTTCAGCCCCGCGCCGCTCGCCTGGTGGCAGTAGTACGAGCAGTTGGAGACGTGATTCGTACCGAGCGCGCGCGCGAGAAGTTGGAGCAGAAACCCCGCCTCGTTGGACGAGCGGCCGCTGGAGTAGACGAACGTTCGCTCGGGGGGCGACGCCCGAAGCGCGTCGGCGCAGACGTCGAGCGCGTCGTCCCAAGAGACAGGGCGGAAGTGGGTGTCCCCCGGCCCGGCCACAATGGGGAAGGCCAGCCGTCCCGCAAGTTCGAGTTCGCGCGGCGAGAACGTGGCGAGCTGGTCGAGGCGGTACGTCTCGAAGAACCGCGGTTCGATGCGGCCCTGCATATCGGAGGCCATGGCCTGCAGCGACTTCTTGCACACCTCGGGGAAGCGCCCTGCCTCGTTCCGCATGCCGCCCGCCTGCCCGCCCATGCCGAACGCGCACGTCTTGCACGCGTTCTTGGTGCGCATCGCGCGCCAGAACCGGATGGGCCCGTTCTCACGCGCCTTCGACAAGGTGTAGGCAATCGCCCGCCACCCGCCCCCGTGTCGTGGTTGGCGCATGTTGCTAGTTTCACGCAAAGGACGCAAAGGGCGCTAGGGGTGTTTCACGCTGAGGCGCTGAAGGTTTCACGCAAAGAACGCGAAGATCGCTAAGGGAATCTCACACGGAGGCGCTGAGGCGGGGGGGGGGCTCGCGCAAAAAGATGGGCGGATCCGTTGTCCGGCTCCGCCCAAACCCCGCGACTTCGCGCGGGCCGTTTGCCCCTAGTTGTTGATCTGCGCCCAGCCGCTCCAGTTGGAGGTTCCCACTCCGTTGAACGCCCGCACGTGGTACCGGAAGGTCCCCGAGCCAGGCTGGTCGGTGGTGGACGTGACATCGGCACCGACGGTGCCGACGGTCGTGGTCTCGCGCCACCGGTTGCCGACCTTCCTCTCGCGCTCCACCACGAACCCGTCCTCGTTGTTCGAGTTGTCGGACCACGCGATGGTCACGGTGCCTCCGCTGCTGCCAAGGCTCGGGGTGCCCGGAGCGTTGGGTGGAGTCGGCGGACCCACGGGCGCGTTGCCGAGAGCCGTACCGGCGTCCACCACGCCTCCCGAGACGGTCTTGCCGGCCAGAGCCGCGATCGGCCTCGCCGTGTTCAAGATCCGATTTCGAACCTGCTGGTAGGTCCAGCCCGGGTTCTGGACGTAGAGCAGACCCGCCGTTCCCGCGACGAAGGGCGCGGCCTGGGAAGTTCCGCTGAGGAACTGCTGGGTCACGCCTTGGCTAAGGAGCCAGGTGCTCAGGATGTAGTCGCCGGGCGCGCCGACGTCCACCGTGGAGGCGCCGTAGTTCGACCAGCTTGGCATCTGGTCGTTCATGTCGGTCGCGGCCACGCTGATGATGTTGTCCAGGTCGAAGGACGCGGGGTAGTGGCGCTTCTTCCCCTTGTCGTTGTTGCTTCCTTCATTGCCCGCGGCGGCGACGAACAGGTGCCCGGCCGTCTGGGATGCTTGAATCACATCGTAGAGCGTCTGGATGATCGTCCCCGAACTGTAGCCATAGCTGTTGTTCGAGACCTTGACGCCCTTGTTCACCGCGTACTGGAGCGCGAGCGCCGCGTCGGACATCAGGCCGCTGCCGTTCGCGTCGAAGCAGCGCAGGGGCATGAGCTGGCACTGCCACATCATGCCCACGATGCCCTGCAACGGCTCGGTGCCACCCTCTTCCGCCCCGACAATGCCCGCGACGTGCGTGCCGTGGCCGTTGAGGTCCATGGGATCGTTGTCTCCTTCGGAGAAGTCCCAGCCCCGGATGTCGTCGACATAGCCGTTGTTGTCGTTGTCGAGGCCGTCCACGATCTCGCCCGGATTGCTCCAGATCTTGTCGTTGAGATTGTGGTGGGTGTACTGGATGCCCGTGTCGATGATCGCCACGACGAAGTCGGGGTCGCCGATCGTCATCCACCACGCTTCCGGCGCGTTCACATCCGCCCCGGCGGTGGCTTGGTAGCCGTTGAAGGCCTGCCCGTCGTTGTGGAAACCCCACGAAGTCGGATAGAAGCTCGGGTCGCTGGGGAACCTCTGTTCGCCGCTCTGGTCGACGTGCATCACCACGTCCAGCTCCGCGTACTCGACGCCCGGCGTTCGCTCGAGGTCGGCGACGACCGCCTCGGGTGAGCGTCCGTTCGTGGCGACCAGTTCCAAACCCGGAACGAGCTGGAACTTGCGCAGGGTGGTGGCCCCTGCTACGAACTTCGCCCATTCGTTGGCGGAGACTGCGGCTTCGTTCCGAAACTTGACGAGAACTGCATACGGGTTCCGCGTCAGCCCGGAGTCGGCTTTGAGGGCGGCCATCGCCTTTCGATGGACGGCCGTGAATCTGAATTGCGCGATCGCATCCTGAGTGTCAGGGGCCTGGGCACCCGCCAGCAGGCTCAGCCCCGCGAAGACGGCGACTCCGGCAAAGAGTCGGCCGAATGCGCGCGTTGTCACTTGGATCCTCATCATGTCCTCCTCGTTTGGTCAAAACGTTGAACCAAGGGTCCATGAGCGAAGGTGACCGATTTGTGACGGGGGCGCAAAGGCGCCGAAGGTTTCACGCAAAGAACGCAAAGATCGCTAGGGGAATCTCACGCGGAGGCGCTGAGGCGCGGGGGATTGGCACGCGAAGAACGCAAAGACGCAAAGATGGAGCGCGCCCTGCGAGGTTCGGCCGACGAAAACACCCTCAGCGCCTCAGCGCCTCTGCGTGAAACCCATAGCGCTCTTTGCGTTCTTTGCGTGAGATTTCCCCTCCGAGCCTCTGCGCCTCCGCGTGCAATTCCCCCATAGCGATCCTTGCGTTCTTTGCGTGAGATCCCCCTCAGCGCGCTCGCACCCCGGTGAGGTCGATGCCCCAGAGGCCGCGGCCGTGCGTGGCCAGGATCAAGAACCCGTCGCTGCGGATCGCGAGGTCGTGGGCGTAGACCGTGGGCAGGCCCTTCCCCAGCACGGTCCACCTGCGTCCGCCGTCCACCGTGACGTACACGCCCATGTCCGTGCCGACGTAAAGGATCTGCTTGTTGGTCGGGTCCTCCTTCACCACGTTCACCGAGCCGCCGGGGATGTTCCCCGCAATGGAGGTCCAGGTCTTGCCGTAGTCCGTGGACTTGAAGAGGTACGTGCCGAAGTCGTCGCTGCGTTTGCCGTTCACCCCGACGTACACGGTGCCCTCGTCGAACCGCGAGGCCTCGAGGGTGGCGATGTGGAGTCCCTCGGGCAGACCGGCGTTCGCCTTCGTCCACGTGGCGCCCTCGTCGCGCGTGACCTGCACGTTGCCGTCGTCGGTCCCCGCGTAGATCACGCCCTTCTTGAGCGGGGACTCGGCGATGGCGAAGACCGTCGAGTACGCGATGTTGCCCTGCTTCGCCTCGTCGAGGTTGGTGAGGTCGGGACTGATCTTCCGCCACGTCGCCCCCTGGTCGTCGCTCACGAACACGAACTGCGCGCCGAAAAGCACCCGGTTGGGATCGGCGGGCGAGACGATGATCGGGGAGACCCACTGCGCCCGCTTGCGGTCCGTTCCGAAGTCGGGCGAGAGGGATTTGTTGAGGGGCGGGTTTCCGTTGCGCGGGTTCTTCTGGCTGTAGTCGGCCAGGCTGGGTCCGCCGCCGTATCGGGTCACGTAGTACACAAGGTCGGGGTTGGTCGGATCCACGGCGTGCCGGCCCGACTCGTCGCCGGGGCCGGGCGCCCACGACTTGCCCTCGAGCGTGCGGTCCGGGTTCACCACAATCTCGCCACGCCAACCGCCGAAATCCTGACGGCTCGAGTACGCGTGGAACGTGCCTTCGGCTTGCGAGATCGAGACGTTGTAGAACTGCGCGATGGGCATGTTGTTCGCGTGCTCGTAGGAGTCCAGCCCGTCGTGGCTGACCATGAGCCCGCCGTCGTTCCCGACCAGCACGTTCTTCGAGTCCTTGGGGTTGATCCACTCCGCGTGGTAGTCGGAGTGGTTGCCCCGCACGTTCTTCCACGTCTTGCCGCCGTCCGTGGTGCGGGCGAACCGGAGCCCGAACACGTCCATGGTCAGCGGGTCGTTCGGATCGACGCGGATCTGGCCGAAGTACCAGGAGTATTCGGGGAATACGTTCTTGACCGCGGTCCCGCCCTCGACGGCCTTCCACGTTTCGCCCTTGTCCTCGCTGCGGAACACCTCCGCGCCGTCGCGGAAGATCACGGCCACTACCACGTTGGGCTGGCTGTCACATATGTCGAGGCCGATCCGCTCGCACTCGCCCTTGGCGAAATCGGGAAGTCCCTCGGTGAGCGGCTTCCACGTTTTGCCGCCGTCGGTGGTCTTGTAGATGCCGCTCTCGGGACTGGCCACCGGGTCGTTCCACCGCGTTCGCAGA